>JBKEHN010000140.1:0-8412 GCA_046710905.1 Colwellia sp. | reverse complement strand
TCATATATTAAGTCGTTACACCTTAATTTATTGCCCGTTGATTTTTCGTACCTTAACTTTTTGAACATTCAGCTATTAGCATAAGTCCACTGGTAAGTACTTACTAGAATAATCACATTGCTAACAACAAAATCACTATAATATAAGTATTAAAAGTAATGGATAATAAAGAAAAATCACTGCACACAGATATAGATTCAGTGTTAAGTAACTATGATTATGACTTCTCAAATGTCGAAGTAGCCATTTTAGGTAATGGCCATATTAATAATACCTATAAATTAGTCACCCCTGATTTTGAATTTGTTTTACAGCAAATTAACCACGATATTTTTACTAAAACAGTTGAATTAAGTAGCAATGCACAAAAAATCAACCTGCATTTGTTGAATCAAAAAAAAAAGGGCAATTACCCACTGTCGGTCCCTCAGCAAATATTGACCAACTCTGGTGATAGCTACATTAAAATTGGTGCTAATTACTGGCGTTTAATGGAGTTTATTAGTGATTCTTATACCCTGGAAGAAGTCGAATCACCCGAGCAAGCCTCACTTGTTGCTACAGCCTTCGCTCAATTCAGTTGTGCACTGAGTGACTTCCCCACAAATAACATCGCTGTCATCATTGAAGATTTTCATAATATTAGTTTCCGCATGCAACAACTTAAAGAAGCTGTTACTAATGATCTACAAGATCGCTTAGCTGACTGCCAAGCCTTAGTTAATTTTTGTTTTGATCAACAAGGCTTTATTAATCATGTGATCGACATCAGTAAAAAATTACCACTACATGTAACTCACAACGATACCAAGATAAATAATCTGTTATTTACCTCTGGTGATAAACCGTGTGCCGTCATCGATCTAGATACCTGCATGCCGGGCCTGCTCATGCATGACTTTGGCGACATGGTTAGAACCTGTTGTAGTAACCTTGCAGAAGACGATACCAGCACAGATAAAATGTTTCTCAAACTTGATATATTTGAAGCACTGATTCAAAACTATCAAAATGCTTTTGGCGATAAAATAACTCCTCTTGAAAAAGATAGTTTAATTGTTGGCGCAAAGTTATTACCGTTTATTATCGGTACGCGTTTTTTAACGGATCATTTAAATGGTGATAACTATTTCCAAGTAAGCCGTATAAACCATAATTTAGATCGCGCTATCAGCCAAATTCAATTATTTAGCTTAGTTTCTGAAGCTGAGTCTGAGTTAGTGAAATTAGCCCAGTAAGCTAACTTAAAAATATTATCAGCTTTCTTGTAAGTTTTATTACTCACAGGAAAGCTCAATAATATCTCAAAAAAATCTCTACCCTCTTTATTTTACCGTCCTCTTACTACTTTTTTTGATTATTCTTATCGTTTTTACCGCGGTGATACTTCTGTGATTAATTCTCCAACAAAAAGTGATAAACACGTGATCTCCCAGCGATACTTCCACTTCATACTGTCTTTTAGTTAAACAAAACAGCACAAACCAAACAAATCTACCTACAAAGGAAAGTATCATGAAAGTAATCAAGCAATCATCAACTAAGTCGGCACTAACTTTACTCGCACTGGCTCTTGCAAGTTCAACAGCTATGGCACAAGAATTATCTATTACTGTCACAAACTTAACGCAAGGTTTGCATTTTACCCCCGTTATTACCGCGGCACATACCAATGAAGCTAATATATTTATAGCAAGCGAAATGGCCAGTACTGAACTACAAGCAATGGCTGAGGGTGGCGATATTTCAGGCTTAGTAAGTATGTTAACTAATGCCGATGCTAATATTAATGAAAACCCTGCGATGGGTTTATTAGCACCCGCGATGTCAGCAAGCTTCACCTTAACCAATGACAGCGCCAATACCCATTTATCACTTGCCGCGATGGTTTTACCTTCTAATGATGGTTTTGTTGGCTTAAATAGCTGGAAAATTCCTGAAGAAGCAGGCAGCTATACTGTTTTTTTAAACGCTTATGATGCAGGTACCGAAGCAAATAATGAGCTTCGCGGCAGCGGCGCACCTGGGGAAGCTGGCATGCCAGTACCACCACCACTAGAGGCTTTAATCGGTATGAATGGTACTGGTGTTACTGATATGGAGTCTAACAGTAAAGTACATATTCACCGTGGCAGCTTAGGCGATAGTGATATGTCTGCAGGTACAAGTGATATTAACAATAGCGTGCAACGTTGGTTAAACCCTGTTGCTAAACTTACTATTACCGTGCAATAAGGGGGCAAGATGTTAACTTTTATCACGCAAAAAAAGAGTACCAACAAACTAACGCTGCAACTACTTATTGCTAGTGTACTTACATTAGGGCTAGCCGCTTGTAATGATAACGACAAGGTTGCTGAAGAAGTCGTTGTTGTACCTGTTGTGCCAGTAACACCGGTTATGGAATATAACTATTCAATAACCTTGACTAATTTAACCTATGCACAGCCTTTATCGCCTGTTGCGGTAACCTTACATGGTGATACTAAAATGTGGCAAGTGGGCCAATCAGCCTCTGCTGCTTTAGAAAAGCTAGCCGAAGGTGGCGACAATACTGACTTAATTGCGTTGGCCAGTAATATGGCGACAACAACAAGTGAAGGTCCAGTCCCACCAGGTGCTAGCGTCACTTTAGATATCACTACTACTGAGCCTTCAGCAACTTATTTAACGGTTGCGACCATGTTAGTGAATACAAATGACGCTTTCTCGGGTCTTACTGGTATAGATATATCAACATTAACGCTTAACCAACAAAAATCATGGCAATTAAACGTCTATGATGCCGGTACCGAGCAAAATAATGAAGCTATAGGTACTATTCCGGGCCCTGCTGATGGCGGGGTTGGTTATGATGCAACGCGAAATGACATTGACCTAGTCAGTTATCATTCCGGTGTTGTTAGTAAAGATGATGGTCTATCAAGCTCAGTATTAACTCAGGCGCATCGCTTTGATAACCCTGCAGTTAAATTAACTATTACGCGAACTAAGTAATACTAAGCCAATGAGTGGTCTTAGTATTACTAAGCTCACTCATTGGCTAAAATATGAAAGATAATATCCTAATTATTGAAGACGAAATTGATATTGCTAAGCTCATTAAAGTGCATTTATCCGAACTAGATTTACATTGTGACATTTGCACTCAAGGTGATGAGGCTTTACAACTGGCTTTGACAAAAGACTACCAACTTATTTTGCTTGATGTGATGCTACCCGGTATTAGCGGCTTAGACATTTGTCGGCAAGTTAGGCAAGAAAAGCCCTTACAATCTATTATTATGCTGACCTCTAAAACGTCAGAAATAGATCGTATATTAGGTCTTGAGTTGGGTGCTGATGACTATATGACTAAACCCTTTAGTATTCGAGAATTGCAAGCCCGTGTAAGAAGTCAATTACGCAGGCTTCATGCGGTTATCGCTAAAAATTTAATTGAAGATAATAACCCAGTAGATGAAGAAAAAGCCGAAATTCTCGAGAAAATAGGTACCTCAATAGGAGAATTACAAGTTGATCATAGATATCATCAAGTAACCTATAAAAATAAAGCGATTAACTTAACCGCGACAGAGTTTGAACTGATAGATTTTTTCTGTAAGCACCCTGATCAGGTATTTTCACGCGCGCAATTACTTGATGGTGTTTGGGGTTATCATCACAATGGCTATGAACATACTGTTAACTCTCATATTAATCGCCTTAGAAGTAAACTCGAGGAAGATTGTGCTGAGCCAAAGATAATCCAAACCGTTTGGGGCGTTGGATACAAACTAAATTCGGCTGGTGTCATGCCGCCAGCGTCATCATAATTTAATGCCCTAAATAGCATAAGGACTTACTCAATGAAAATATCACTTTACCAACGTTTAGCATTAACGCTCTGCGCTGCTTTCATAATAATGGCTTCATTACTCGTCGCTTGGAGTAACTCTTTAGTACAACAATCAAAATACCAAGCAGAGCAAAAATTACACGTAAGTCTCGCTGAACATTTAGCCAATGATAACCCGCTATTACAAGATGGTGTTTATGATAAACCCGCCTTAGAAAACCTTTTTCATACCCTGATGTTACTCGGTCCTGCTTTTGAATTTTACTTTTTAGATGCTCAAGGTAATATTTTAACGTACTCCGCAGACCCCGCTAAAATCAAACGCAAGACTGTCTCATTAATACCACTCAAGCAGTTAATTGCTAATCCACAACAAGTACCGGTTTTTGGCGATGATCCGCGTGGATTTAGTAATAAGAAAATATTTTCAGCCTCGCCTGTTTATCAAGGTGATCTGCTGCAAGGTTATTTATATATTATTATTGGCGGCGAAATTTATGATTCTATTTTTAGCCAAGTACAAGGAGATAAAGACTTACAAAAATACGGTGCATTTGTTATCGCCAGCTTGTTATTACTGTTACTGGTTTTATTAGCCGTATTTCACTATTTTACCCAGCCAGTAAGAGAACTGGCAAGACAGATGCAGGCACTTAAAGCGGTGCAATATGAGCAAACAAAAGTCCAGTTAAAACAGTGGGGCTCAGTCTCAAATCATAGTATTGATTATAATGAAGTACACTTTCTCGGTGCTACGTTTAACGACATGGTGAGACAAATTAATCAGCAATTCTCGTTATTGACTGAAAACGACCGAATACGTCGCGAATTATTAGCACACTTATCTCACGATTTACGTACTCCGTTAGCAACAGTACAAGGGTATATTGAAACCTTAGCGATCAAAGGCGATAATTTATCCCATGTCGAACAACAAGAGTATTTAGCAACAGTACAGCGCAATGTTAACCAGCTTAAGCGCCTTATCGACCAAATATTTGAATTAGCCCATTTAGAGAATGGTCAAGTGACGGTCAATTTAGAAACGTTTGCCATTGGTGAGCTGTTACATGACATTCAGGCTAAATTTACCTTAAAAGCCGCTGATAAGAAGATTGCTTTATCGTTACACCCTCAGCCTTGTCAATTTATGGTTTACTCTGATATTGCTAAGCTGGAACGCATAATGACCAATTTATTGGAGAATGCTATCAGACATACCGATATAGGTGGTGAAATAGTCATGACACTAGCCCAGCAAGCCACAGAAGTTAAAGTAAGCGTTACCGATAATGGTAGTGGTATAAGCAAAGAGGACATCGCCTATATATTTGATGCCAGATACAGAGCGAGTAATGCCATAGAAGATAACACCCAACATACGGGGCTGGGTTTAGCGATTAGCCAGAAGTTATCACAAGTCATCAACTCTGAACTTTTGGTTAAAAGTGAGTTGGGTAATGGTAGTAGCTTTTCATTATCGATACCTACTCTAAAAGCATAATCGTACTAAAACTCTAATTATATTAGCGTTAATACTAAGCTTTACTATTAACGCTAAGATCTTTTCGAAATAATACTCGACACTACCAGAGCAAAACACCCTTTGCGATCATCATAGTAAGGCCTCTAATCAGTTAAGAATCATACTTATAAAGGTATGCATAATTTTCAACTCAATAAGTATAATTCATCTGGATACTGTCAGTATTTCATCGCTGATTTAACGTTTTATAATAATTTTTTAAGAAGAGTAACTGACTCTAACGGGAATTGTTAACACCCGTTTACCTTTATGTTTAAGCCAAAAGTAAATCAGCACAAAAGTTAATAAAGCAAGAGCAATGGTGATACTCGAACTGACGGGTGTTACCAATATAGTACCCACTTGATAACATAAGGTTGCTACCAAATAAGCAAAGGTAAAACTCCATATACCAGCAAATCCTGCCCAACGACTACCTACTTCATTTTTAATAGCTCCCATCGCAGCAACACAAGGCGTATAGAGTAAGATAAATAATAAATAGCTAAAGGCACCTAACTGACTGACGAAAGCTAATTGCATGCGCTGATAAGTTGTTAATTCAACGCCCTGCTCTTGAGCTGCAAGGTTTAAGTCACTGATTTCACCAACACTGAAACCTAAGGGATCATCAGGAGCAATGCCTAATAGATTTTCTTTTATACTAGCGGTAGCATCCTGCCAACTTTGTGACAACGATGGCTCGGCTTCACTCTCTGAAGCATGTGGAGAGTATAAATTATTAAAAGTAGCAACCAGCACTTCTTTAGCAAATATACCGGTAATAATTCCTACTCCTGCTTGCCAATTATCTTCTTGCACACCCATAGGAGCCAATAACGGCATAACTACTTTTGCACCTTGGCTCAAGACCGAGTTTTCGCTGTCTTGATTACCAAATTGACCATCAGTACTAATCGAGTTAAAAAAGTTTAATAAACAAACTACAATCACAATGGTTTTACCTGCCCCGGTGACAAAGCCGCTAGTACGCTGCCATACTCGCTTACTTAGATTACTAATTTTTGGCATTTCATAGTTAGGTAATTCCATTATATTTAATGAAGGATTACCAGATAAGACGGTTTTCTTTAACAAGAAGCCAGTAAATATAGCGGCGCCAATACCCACTAAATACAACAAGAACACTAAGTTTTGACCATTATCTGGAAAAAATGCAGCAGCAAATAGTGCATAAACAGGTAATCTTGCGCCACATGACATAAAGGGCGACATCATGACTGTGGTAATGCGCTCTCGCTCACTATCAAGAATTCTTGCTGACATTACCGCAGGAACAGTACAACCAAAGCCAACAATCAAAGGCACAAAGGCTTTACCAGGTAAGCCAATTTTTTGCATGACGCTGTCGACAACAAAGGCAGCTCGCGCTAAATAACCTGAACTTTCAAGTAGTGATAAACCAATAAATAAACAGGCAATCACCGGGATAAATGTCGCCACTGTTTGCAAACCACTACCAAAGCCCTCAACAAGAGTAAGAATCCATTGGGGTAGATCTAACGGCGCTAGAAAATGTAACGGATAAGCAACAAATAGGGTACCACTGAGAATATCGAAGAAGTCGATAAAGGCACTACCAACATTAATGGCAAACATAAAGAGTAGATACATCACGCCAAGGAATACCGGCACGCCCAATAATGGATGTAATACGATACTGTCTATTTTTTCTGAGAAGGGTTTATTGGCCGACGCTGGATTAGCATAAGCTGCGTTAGTCGCTTCAACGCTGCTAACACGCGCAAGCATATCGGTAATGTAATCATAACGTCCTTGCATTGCTCTAACACTTTTCTTGGCCTGCTGGTTATTTTTTTCTATGCTAACACTATCAATAATTTTCTGATGGTTAGCTGATATATCAGCGGTCATTTGACTGAGCGCTTGTTGTACTTTTGCTAAGGCATCATTATTTTGCGCACTAATAGCAATAACAGGGCAACCTAATTCTTCGGTTAACTGTGAGAGATCAATATCTAAATGTTTTTGTCGATCAGTTTTATTGAGTACCACGACCATAGGTACTCCCAGCTCTAATAACTGGCTGGTTAAATAAAGTTGGCGACTAAGCTGATTAATATCAACGACATTAACTAAACAATCAATGTCGTTATCTTGTAAAAAGGATTGAGAAATGGTGAGGTCTTCACCTTGTTCAGCATGGCGTTCCAATGAATTTAAGCCAGGAAGGTCTGACAAATAAGTAGTTTCTTTGTCTAGCATAAAAGTTGTTTTTTTAGCTGCAACAGTTACACCTGACCAATTACCTACATTTTGCTTACTTTGCTTTTTATTACTTGGGTTATCAGATAATAACAGGTTAAATAATGTGCTTTTACCTGAGTTGGCAAAGCCAACCAGTGCGAAATGTTTTGATTGTTTCACGGAAAAATTCTTTTGTAGTTGCTGTTATGAATGAGTTAGTTAGTCAATTGATTACTTAACTAGGTAGTTAATTTATTGATTCGATTAATCTTAACTAATGGATTAAAAACTAACACTAATTTGCGCTGCGATAGTACGTTGAATACTGATTTTAGTATTGTGTAAACGAAACGCCATAGGACCATTAAAGGGTGCCTTATGTGCTAATGATATATGCGATCTGAGCGTGAAACCTTGTTCAATCAATTGAGCAGCAATGGCTTCATCTTTAGGTAACGCACTAATTTTTGCTGGTTTATGCAGAGGAAGTTCGGCGAGGGTCATGATATAAATCCAAAAAGAAAATTAATCTGACTCAAAGTGTAACCTAAGAGTTAATGATAATTACTATTATTTAGATTGTAGCATTTAGTCCACAAAAGTAAAAGCTGAGCGGCTCAATTGATCTTGTTCAAGTTATCTCATATCTATTATGTGTGTGCACTTGTTATGCATAAGAGCATCAATCAAGGTAGACGACCGAGGGAGGAATTTTAATCCGCAGAAGTGGGTATTAACCTGATAAAAAATCCAAGTATGACCAAGCCCTAATGACTAAGCCCTAATGACCAAGCCCTAATGACTAAGTTGAAATGAAAAA
>JBKEHN010000139.1:0-8615 GCA_046710905.1 Colwellia sp. | reverse complement strand
TTGTAATGAAGATTGTTCTGTTAATTGACCCGCTGTAGTATTTTTCTGTGTTTCCACATCAGTATTTAATGCCCGCTCTAGCGCTTTCATCGGCCCGTGTACTCTGTCGGTTACTACCGTATAAACCACCATAAGCAAAGCGATGATGGCATAGAAGTTAAACGCAACAGAGCCCCATAAAATAGACACTGAAGATTGTCCTAGTTCATAGTTATTAAGCAGTGCTAGGACATACGCTCCCCAACCATTTAATAGTACTAATATACATACTGGCGCACTGGTACTGTCAATAATGTACGCTAAACGCGCACGACTCATTTTAAATTTATCGAATAAATCACGAGATAAAATACCCGCGGTAAGCACACTCAAGTTTGATTCAATAAAGATAACCATACCAGTAAACATGGTTAAAGCACCCACTTGACGCTTACTTTTGGCAATACCTTTATTAACCAGTTTGTCTACCGTTGCTGTTACACCACCTGAGTCTCGAATATATGCCAGTAAGGCGCCAATCAGCAAACTAAAAATTAAAATACGGGCATTACTGCCAGAGCTAACAACACTAATAATACGCTCAATAAAGCCAATGAAGGCAAGAAAAATAGTATTACTATGGTGCTGCGATGCTAATAGCAACTCAGAGATAAATATGGCAGAAAGTAAGGCAAGAATAACTTCTTTTTTCCAAATAACGACAATGATTGCAACCAAAGGTGGCAGCACAGACAACCAATCCATAAAAGACCTTAAAGCATAAGTTTGATATTAAAATCAACTAGCTTGATTATAGTAATTCGACTAATAAAGCTAGTTTTAGAAGAGGGCAGTTTGGCAAATACCTAAGGCAGATTCAATATATTTACTGAGTAAAAATAAAAAACCCGACAAATTATTAATGTGACGGGTTTTTGTTTGCTTATCAAAGATAAATTTCAATACTATTTAATAGTAATCATCTTCTTTATTGTGCGCTTGTGGATCTTCAATTATATCGCTGATATTAACTTCAAAATTATTATTATTATTACAGTCAACCATATAAATGGTATGTGTTGAGCCATCCACCCAAGTAACAGTACCACTGCCTTTTTTACTGCCACATTTCATACCAATATGAATATCTTTAAACTCCATAAGCCCTCCTCAACACTAACTTTAATAGTATACTCAGTTATACAAGTGATCTAATCGGTATTAGCCTTTAGCACTAGCTGTCAGTTCATTTATTGAACATTCAGTATTTAAGTATAGTGTTGAAGTGATGAAATGCCAGTAGATTACTATCGTGTTTTAAGCAAGAAGTCGCTGAAATTAGCCAACTGACTCTAATTTATGATAATAATGTTAGAAAATTTATGGAAGGTAAGTACTACCTAAGGTGCAGCTGGTACTTGCGCCAGTTACCGCGGGCATATTACTCACTAAACCATGATCAAAAGCGTAAGCAAGCCAAGCAAAAGCCAGCGCTTCAAGAATATCGCCATCAATATTCAAAGCTTGCATACTATTGATTTGAAAAGCAGAGTCAGATGTATTCAAGCTAGTTTTAAGTGTATCAACCAGAGCACTATTATGTACACCACCACCACACAAGTAGACTTTACCTTCTAACGTTAATAGCATAATTGCATCACTGATACTTTGAGCAGTAAAAGCTAAGAGTGTTGCTTGGATATCTACTGGGTTAAGTACCGTTTCGCTTACCTGACAAATGATTTCAGGACGCTGCGAGTAAGTCTTTTCTATAAAAATAGCTAATTGCTGTTCAAGCCAATCAAGGTGAAAATATTCTCTTCCAGTGCTTTTAGGTGCAGCCGCTTTAATATAATCATCTTCCAATAGCTGTGTAAGCAACGCTTGATTAACTCGCCCTTTTGCCGCCCAAGCGCCATTTTTATCAAATTTTTCGTGACTACTTACATGATGTTTAGCAAACCAATCATCAAGCAAAGCATTGCCAGGACCAGTATCAAAACCTAATACTGATTTACTAGAGCCTTGCTCTGGTAAAAAAGTAATATTAGCAATACCGCCGATGTTAACAACAAAAGTCGTATTAGCTGCTTGAGAAAATAACTGCTGATGAAAAATAGGAACTAAAGGTGCGCCTTGTCCGCCTAAAGCCATATCTTTACGACGAAACTGCCCTACTACACGAATCTCAGTCAAAGTAGCTAACGTTTGGCAGCAGCCTATTTGTAAGGTAAAGGGGTTATCAGCACGGGGACGATGTCGGATAGTTTGCCCATGACTACCAATGGCAATAATATCTGCAGAGTTAAGGTTTTCTTGGCTAAGTAAGGCGTTAATTGCTTGAGCAAACAAATGTGCTAATTCAACATCTAAATGAAAAGCACGATCAATTTCATTATTACCTGGTTGATAAAGGGAGGTGATTTTCTCGGCAAGAGCACTACTATAACCTTGATAAAAACTGGCGACCAAGCGAGGCTTTGCTTCCTTAATGGTAAAGTCTACTAGCGCTAAATCGATACCATCCGCACTAGTTCCTGACATTAAGCCAATATAATATTTTCCTTGCATCACATTATTGGTATTACTCATTAGCCGCTATAGCGTTTTCTTGTGTAGAAAGTAACGCATTCTTAGCACCCGATAATGCTTTTAATCGCTGCGCTGCCAACAAGGTAAACTTAGCTTTGTATTTCTTTTCAATAGGTCTAGCATCGGGTAATTTAACGGTACGTGGATTACGGTGAACACCATTCAATAAAAATTCATAATGTAAATGAGGCCCTGCTGCTAAGCCAGTCGAACCGACATAACCAATAACTTGCCCTTGTTTTACTCGTTGTCCTTTTTTAACTGCTGGCCGTTTATAAAAGTGTAGGTACTTAGTAACTATGCCATTACCATGCTGAATAAACACATAATAACCGTTGTACTTATTATAACCAGCATGCGTTACCTTACCATTACCTGCAGCAACTACTGGCGTACCTTGTTTAGCCGCGTAATCTATACCCCGATGCGCTTTCCAGCGTTTTTGTACCGGATGAAAACGTTTAGGTTTAAAGCTAGAGCTGATATATTTAAAATTTACTGGTGCACGTAAAAACGCTTTACGCATGCTTCTACCATCTGGAGTATAATACTCATCATCGGTAAAACGAATCGCCTGAAATACTTCTCCTTGGTTCGTTATCTCAGCGGCTAAAATATTGCCAGTGCCAATATATTCACCTTCGATATATTTCTTTTCAAAGGTTATATTAAAATTATCGCCTGCACGTATATCTAAGGCAAAATCAATATCCCAACCAAATATATTAGCAAAGTTAATTATCTGGCTATCATTTAATCCTGCACTTGCGCCAGCATTCCAAAAGCTAGACGTTATAGTGCCATAACTAAAGCTTTCACGTATTTCAACTTCTTTACTCTCTCGATGAGATAGATAACTATCACCTACTAAATTAATAAATAAGGTATCAGTTTTAGAAAGAGGATATTCAAGCGCCGCTAATAGCTGAGCTTCATTACTGGCAATACGTAATTGGTCACCAACATTCAGTCTTTTTAATAATTTACTGTCTTTCCCTTTGGCGGTACTCACCGCATAAGTCGTTTGAGCACTAAAACCTAAACGCTTTAAAATTAAGGCCAGTGAATCACCACTACGTACTTTTACCGTTTGCCAACTTAAATTAGCGAGCTCTTCTATAGTGTCTTGTATCTTAATTTTACGTTGTAATTTTCCGCTAGTTAAACTACCACCTTGCTGAGTAATTTGGGGGCGAGCTAACGAAGGTAACGGCTCAGTTATTATCTTGTTATGCGCTTTACTACTACGTTGTGGTAAAGCGCTTTGTCTGGGTATCGTTCCTAATGGCACTATGTCTTCTGGTAAGGTAACTTGAATACGTTTCCCTACTTTAATTTCTTCAACCTCGAGGCTTTCTTCACTCGAAGGTATGATTAATAAGAGCAACAAAAAGCAACTACTGGCAATAATGAACCCACGATGTTGTTTGGGTAAATTTTGGAATATCTCTACTGATTTTTTAAACAAAGTACGACTCGAAACTTTCATAGCGGGAAATTATAAATACATAGCAAAGACAGTGAATCTACTGACTATACCAAACCTAAACCTAAACTACAGAAAAATACTGCTATAACTTACCCTTGTGGTAATTGAAAACAGGAACTTTTGTAAAAGTGTTACTAACTTGACTCATATTTAAGCAAATTAAATAGTAAACTTTCGTTTTATTCAAGCTGTTTATCATCAAGATCACTATTTCTTTACTAAAAAAGCTATTATAAGGTTTTATCCAACCAGTAAAGTGCAGTAGAATTCGGCCATTAAATAAACTTTACCTAGTCAATTAATACGTTTGCAATTACCACTCAATTTATCAAAATAGTGTGCGTCTTGTTTGCAGCACTCCATTCAGTAGTAATCATATTAAAAGACTAAGTACATATAACCCGTCAGTGGAGTCCTAATGACCGATTTTAACCAAGCATTCGCAGAATTAAAACGCGGAGCTGAAGAAATATTAGTAGAAGAAGAATTATTAACAAAACTTAAAACAGGTAAACCGCTAAAAATTAAAGCGGGGTTTGATCCAACCGCACCTGACTTACATTTGGGCCACACGGTTTTAATTAATAAACTACGTCAATTCCAACAATTAGGTCATGAAGTTATTTTCTTGATTGGTGACTTTACCGGTATGATTGGCGATCCAACGGGTAAAAATGTCACCCGTAAAGCATTAACCAAAGAAGATGTATTAGCCAACGCTGAAACCTATAAAGAGCAGGTCTTCAAAATATTAGATCCCGCTAAAACAACCGTTGCTTTTAATTCTACTTGGATGGATAAGCTAGGTGCTGCTGGTATGTTACAACTTGCCTCTCGTCAAACCGTTGCTCGTATGATGGAACGTGATGATTTTAAAAAGCGTTATGCTAACGGTCAAGCCATTGCTATTCATGAGTTTATGTATCCTTTAGTACAAGGTTGGGATTCTGTTGCCCTTGAGGCTGATGTTGAGTTAGGTGGCACCGATCAAAAATTCAACTTACTAATGGGCCGTGAGTTACAAAAATCTGAGGGTCAGCGACCACAAACAGTACTAATGATGCCATTACTTGAAGGCCTAGATGGCGTGCAAAAAATGTCTAAATCATTAGGTAATTATATTGGTATTACTGATACGCCTACCGATATGTTTGGCAAAATCATGTCAATTTCAGATGTATTGATGTGGCGTTATTACGAGCTACTTAGCTTTAAGCCACTTGAAGTGATTGCAGGTTATAAAGTTGAGATCAGCGAAGGTAAAAACCCTCGCGATGTTAAAATTGATTTAGCGAAAGAGCTTATTGCACGTTTTCATGATGAATCGGTTGCACAAGCTGCCCATGATGAATTCATCAATCGCTTCCAAAAAGGTGCTTTACCTGATGACATACCTGAACTCACCATAACTACTGACAATGGTGAAATAGCGATTGCCAACTTGCTTAAAGAAGCAGGGTTAGTGGCGAGTACTTCTGATGCCTTTAGAATGATAAAACAAGGTGCAGCTAAAATTGATAGTGAAAAAGTGACTGACCGTAGCTTAATCATCAGCGCTGGCACTACTGCGGTTTATCAAGTCGGTAAACGTAAGTTTGCTCGCATCACTATCAGTTAATAACTCACAAAGTTGACTCAAGCCAGTAATTACCTTACTGGCTTTTTTTATATTTTTTATACTGTTATCTTAAGATCTGTTGATCTTTGGTGATTAAATTTTGTTCGAGATAATCTCGCCATTTGTGACTTATTTAGTTAAATTTACGCCATTTAATGAATATGACTCAACAAAACTAGGTTTTAAATGGCTGACCAGGCTCATAAACAGCTAAAACCTCAACCCTTTAATACCATTAGCTGATTATCACTCTATTTAATTAATTGCATTGAGTCCCTTATATTCTTTAAGCGCTTATAGCCATCAAACAGATCAAGCACGTATCGAACGTTTAGAGTAACGCTTATGAGTACTAGAACAACAAAGAAGTTAGTAGTAAAAGCCCGTTGTCATTCCTCAAACCACGCAACGACCAAGTCATAATTTTTAATCGTAGGGGTTTTCAAACGTCTTCAATTGCTTATGAAAAAAATACGACTAAAGACAATACCCTTTTTAATGCAGGGCAATCTAAATTATCATTTAAACGTTTTACCCCTATAGCCTATGGTCCGATGATGACACGCTTTGAGTTTGATATGTTTGATGACCAAGGTAATGCGGATTTCAATCTTACCCACCTATGGGGTGAAATTGGTAATTTTGGTGCTGGTCAAACATTCAGTAGTTTTATCGATATTAATACTTTCCCAAATATTTTAGATTTTTGGGGACCAAACTCTATGGTTTTTAGTCGCCAACCTCAAGTACGATATAGTAAAGATATCAGTGATAATAGTAAGATTATCTTTACCGTGGAGAAGTCGCCTATGGACTTTGCTATACCAAACTATTCAACGGGCGACGCCTATGACAATATTAATGAATTACCAGATTTCATCCTTTGTTATACTCACAGTGGTAACTTTGGTTATATAAAGTCAGCAGCAATATTGAGAACACTGGGTTATGAAACGACCACAACAAAAGATACGACGCTTGGCTGGGGCATCAATATTTCAGGTTAACTAATCTTGACAGAAAGTGATACGGTACAATTTCAATTAGTATACGGACAAGGCTTAGGCCGTTATATTAACGATCCATGCTGTAGTTATTACAGTGATGCGACCGGTAGTGTTGATGCAGCCTAAGAGACTAATGACCGATTAAAGGCTATTCTAGTTATAGGCGGCTTCACTTACTACAATAAACAATGGAGCAAAAAATGGAGTAGTAGGCGGTATTATCGGGATATCTACAGGAAGATTTTCGATAGCCATATTTTCACCCAGACTGGATTCCGCTGGTAATAGCATACGCGCTCAACAAGCTATTGATTATATAGCAGATAAATTACATGCTAATATTTTTAATTAACAGTAAAAATCTTTCATCCTATTATATTGTTATCAGAAAAAACCAGTCATAGTGACTAGTTTCATGAGAGGTACGACAATGTGTCAACGAATTTTACATGACTTTAGGTAAACTCATTATAAACGCGTTAATTTCAATAGAAAAACCGCAGGTTTTCATCCAAGAAATTGCCTCTGACCTTTCAACAAATACTCGTCGTTCATAGGTACCTTCGCTTTGCGGAACAATATTTTCAAGCTGCATACTTTTCCATACCGATGGCGTATAAATATGACAGTCTTTGATACAACCATTATCTTTAAATCTCTGACAATGTTCAATTATGTGCGACTCTATCTCAGGTACACCTAATTCCCATTCATCAAAAAATGAAAAAATGGCCCACTGAGTCTTATTTAAATGCTCTGTTTTCTCTAGAAATTCTTGGCTATATTGAATCGCCGCTTCTTCATTCCAACAACCACTAAACCACTGTAATACATAATTATCTTTTACTACTATTAACCAATCGCCATGTACTGAAAACATATAAATTTACCTATAAAAGCCACGGATTATGTAATTCAATCACCATTAAAGAGTGTTTTATCATTGATGTAAAGTAATGATTTTATTTAAAGTCACACATCACATAACAACATTTATAGTCCTATTTTTTAAAATAACTTAAGCAGTTGATACCGCTATACATTGATTTACATAGCTTGATATACACTATTACTTTAAATACCATGGTCTATTAATTTCTGTAAAGTTTGCTTTGGTATGGGGAGCCAATAAGTACTAGTTAATGGCTTTTATGCTTTGTGTCTTATTACACTCATTGTTTTGCTACTCAGTTACGATAGCTTTATTAGTCTGACTCGTTGGTGTTGCGGATGGTATTAGTCAAAATAGTTTACCGTAGTTAATATGCTTAACCCTAGGGCTATCTTGCGTTTAGTCAACCTTTTAGGGCTTGATAATAGTGGTGTCAACGGCGCACTTACTGTTGCTATTAACGCCAATCTCTCGTAAGAAAACTTATTTACCATTTTAATTGCTTGGGTTGTATTACCTTTAACTATTGCCATCTTTACCTTTAAAAATAAAAACTTTAATGTCTACTCTTTTTAAATGTCTTAATCTCAACATTGGCGCTATTTTTTATGTAATTACCCTATCGGTATGTTCAGATAACTCAGCACAACAAGCAGTTATTGATAAAGGGGTTGCCATGGAAAGTAGTAATGAATGTTATTTATGTGGCATGCTCATTACTAATTTTGATGGTCTAAAAGGCGAAGTATTTAGAAAGAACTAAGGCGATATCGTCTTTAAATTTTGCTCTACTCGCCACATGTTTAGCTAGTACATGGACCCTGAAAATACCCGTCATGTTAGTCAAATTCTAGTGCATGATATAAATAAACTGTCATGGGGCACCGAGTGGGAAAGAACTTAATCAATTTGCTCTAAGTGACGTTACATCTTTTCTACCCGATATCCTTTTGCTTTCAATAGCGCTAAAACACTTTTATCACCTACTAAATGTGCAACGCCAACTAAAACAAATTCTTTATCGCTACTTTTTCCAGT
>JBKEHN010000138.1:0-8670 GCA_046710905.1 Colwellia sp. | reverse complement strand
CACGTAATTACGTTAAAAGTGTTTTAGCTTATCAAGAAATTTATCAGCACAAACCAGGACAGGTAAGTGTTGTTTTTAATAATGTTATTAAGATGAGTATTGGTGATTAATTAACTTTTAGCTTAAAAGGTAAACAATCTATTGTATTTGCAAAGTATTCTGCACAGATTTATCACATTCTAACTAGGCCATTTATCTGTCAATAGCATGACTTTTCAGGTATATGCTATTATAAGTTAAACTTCTTGATAGCCGTCTTTTGGAGACAGAATACATGACAACAATTAATGCCAAGTTGGCTAGCCAATACCCAGCTCATATTGCCCAATTGCAACAGATGACTAAAACTGTTCTTTCACGTGAAAACCTAGAAGGTTTAGTTATCCATTCTGGGCAAGAAGTTAAGGCTTTTCTTGATGATAATTGTTATCCGTTTAAAGTTAATCCACACTTTAAATATTGGCTGCCATTAATTGATATCCCAAACTCTTGGTTGGTTGTTAATGGTGAAGATAAGCCAACGTTAATCTATTATCAGCCAGTCGACTTCTGGCATAAGATAACACCTTTAACCGAAAGTTATTGGGGTAAGTTTTTTAATATTAAAGTATTAACTAAAGCCAGTGAGGTTGATAAGTTATTACCTTATGATAAAAAGGGTTTTGCCTATATTGGTAGTCACATTGAAGTAGCGACAGCACTAGGCTTTGAAGCGATTAATCCAGAACCATTACTTAATTACATCCATTATCATCGTGGTTATAAAAGTAAATATGAGCACGAGTGTCTTCGTCAATCCAGTGTTTTGGCAGTCAAAGCACATCAAGCGGCACGTAACGCTTTTTTACAAGGCGATAGTGAGTATGATATCCAACAAGCTTATCTTAAGTCTATTGGTTACGGTACTAACGACACGCCATACGGTAATATTGTTGCGCTAAATAAAAATTGCTCAATTTTACATTATATGACTTTAGATAAAATGACGCCACAAGCGCATCAATCATTCCTTATTGATGCTGGAGCTAACTTTAACGGTTATTCAGCAGATATTACCCGTACTTACTCATATAAGAATGATAAATTTTCGGAATTGATCGCTCGTATGGATAAGTTGATGCTTAATGCGGTAGCAGGGCTAAAACCAGGTGTGAGTTATGTTGACCTTCATATTGAAACACATAGAGCCATAGGCCAAGTATTACGTGACTTTAACTTTATCAATGTTGATGCTGAGACAGCGGTTGAGTCAGGTGTTATTTCTACTTTCTTTCCACATGGTTTAGGCCATCACTTAGGTTTACAGGTACATGATGTCGGTGGTTTTATGGCTGACGAACGTGGCACCCATGTAAATACGCCAGCCACACACCCCTTTTTACGTACGTCTCGTACTATTGAAGCAAACCAAGTCTTTACTATTGAACCCGGTTTATATTTTATTGATTCATTACTTGCTGATTTAAAGTCATCAACTAATGCTGATCAGGTTAACTGGCAAAATGTTGATGAAATGCGTTGTTTTGGTGGTATTCGTATTGAAGATAATATTATTGTACATCAATCACACAATGAGAATATGACAAGAGATTTAGGTCTTAGTTAGATTAGATAAGTAAGAGTAATTGTGACAAAACCCTACTCAATCGCGGTTAATTATGTTGAAGATGAAACCATCATTAACCGAAGTCGTTTTATCTGCTACTTACGCCCCTGTGATGATATAGCACAAGCAAAAGCACTATTAAAAGAACTGCAACAACTTCACCCGCAAGCGAGTCATCATTGCCATGCTTTTTTAACTAAAGCAGCCGGTGATAGCCAAGGTTATGGTTTTTCTGATGATGGAGAACCCACCGGGACTGCAGGGAAACCAATGTTAATAGCATTACAAGGTGGAGGTATTGGTCACGTTTGTGCTATCGTCGTTCGATATTTTGGTGGTACTAAATTAGGCACTGGCGGTTTACAAAGAGCATACGGTGGCAGTGTTCGCCAAGCATTAACTTTTTTACAATCAAAAATTAAAATAGCTATGGTGCACAAAACCTTAGCATGTCAATATAGCCAAGTTGATGATGTGTTACATTTACTTAGGCAAGTTGAAGGTCAAGTTATCACTCAGGATTATCAACAAATAGTCATTTTTAGACTTATCATGCCAATAGAAAAAGTTGTATTCATGCAGGATAAATTACACACCTTGTCGTCAGGACAATTACAGTTAACTGCTATCAAATAAGAAACCGAATAAGAAAAATAAAACGTGCAATATAAAAATATTATCCGAATTCTAGGTTTGTTGGTTGGGTTACTGAGTGTAACCATGCTGCCACCTGCATTAATTTCATTAGTCTATCGCGATGGTGGAGGCTTACCTTTTATTCTGGCTTTTTTATGGTGTATCTGTACTGGCTTTTTGGCTTGGTATCCTTACCGTTATGAAAAAACAGATCTTAAAGCCAGAGAGGGTTTTTTAATTGTTGTACTTTTTTGGCTTGTATTAGCCAGTTTCTCTGCTATTCCTCTGATGTTATTAGAGACCCCAAATTTATCCACCACTGATGCCTTTTTTGAATCCTTTTCAGGATTAACGACCACGGGTGCCACTATTTTAAATCATATTGATGGTTTACCCCATGCGGTATTATGGTATCGCCAACAATTACAGTGGTTAGGTGGCATGGGGATAATTGTTCTAGCTGTTGCGGTATTACCTATGCTTGGCATTGGTGGTATGCAGCTATATCGCGCTGAAACACCAGGCCCAGTTAAAGATTCAAAAATGACGCCACGTATTGCCGATACCGCAAAACATCTATGGTACATCTATTTAGGGTTAACTATTGCTTGTGCGCTCGCTTATTGGCTTGCGGGAATGTCTGGATTTGATGCTATTTGTCATGCTTTTTCAACCATTGCTATTGGCGGATTTTCAACACACGATGCCAGCATGGGCTATTTTAACAGCCCGGCGATTAACTTAGTTTGTGTCACATTTTTATTAATTGCTGGGGTGAACTTTGCATTACATTATGCTGCAGTACAGAGTAAATCATTAAAGAGTTACTTCTTCGATCCAGAGTTTAAAGTTTTCATTGGAATTCAAATAGTACTAGTTTTGATTTGTTTTACCGTATTATTAAGCTCAGGTACCTATCAAGATGCAGATCAAGCGCTTGACCAAGCACTATTTCAAGCCGTCTCTATTAGTACTACGGCAGGCTTTACCACAACATCCTTTGCTGATTGGCCAACATTATTACCTATGCTACTAATTTTTTCTAGTTTCATTGGTGGTTGTGCGGGTAGTACTGGTGGCGGAATGAAGGTAGTTAGGGTGGTGTTACTCTATTTACAAGGCCTTCGAGAACTAAACAAACTGGTACATCCCAGAGCTGTTTTTAGTATAAAATTAGGTCGAAAGGTTTTACCTGATCGTATTGTTGAAGCCGTATGGGGCTTCTTTTCTGCTTATGCTGCGGTGTTTATTCTTTGTATGTTATTACTACTTGCGGCAGGCATGGATGACATTACGGCTTTCACAGCGGTTGCTGCTTGTATTAATAATCTAGGCCCCGGACTAGGGGAGGTTGCCGCTAACTTTTCATCGATTAATGATATGAGTAAGTGGGTATTAATCATGGCCATGTTATTTGGTCGTTTAGAGATTTTTACGTTATTAGTTTTATTTACTCCAGCCTTCTGGCGCTCATAAGTTGTACATAGATATAATTAAATCACTATATACAATTTTATAAGTCCATTAATATATACAATAGTTAGGTGATCAACAGATAATACTAATCCCATTAATTTTGTCATCTTGTTATGCATAGAGAAAATAAATCAGGGCGAGGCGCTTTATTGAGTAATAGTTGGCTATTGGGACTGAGGGCAACGATGACATGGAGTATTTTAATCAGCACCAGGAGCAATAAGTTAATTGAATTGGTATAACTACCAACTATAACTAAGAGTAAGCTAACTCAAGGGTCATTGCTGAACTCGTTGTTGTATTGGTAATAAGTTGTTTATTAGCTTTGCTTAAATTTAATTAGGAAATATCTGAGCCTTTAGAATTAGTCACTAAGTGCAGCTGTTTATTATTTACTTGAACCATAGGTCAGTTGACAACCCTTTCACTTAAGGTGATAGAAGATAACCCTCAGTGGTAAAATTATATTTATATATGTGTGTTGTACTGTCTAAGCCAGCGACAAAATATAATACTTCTCCATCTTTAGACCATTTAGGAAAAGAAAGGAATTGGTGGTTTTGTGGGGGTAGTATCATTATTCCTTGACCGTTACTTAGCTGACGAACTTTTAACTGCCATTTATTATTTCGCCAATTACTTCGACTATTTTTGAGTTAGGGTTAGATGTATTAAGTGGCACGGCAAAACCGATTGCTGCATTATATGGGTCAATAATAAAGATATCTAATTTTTCTGTGAGTATTCAGCCTTGTTGATCTTTGATTAACTGGCGGACAATTTCTATTTCTCTGGCTCTGGATAAGGTCCATTAACGATATTCAGGATAAAATTTATACGGAAACTTTCAGTTTCAAAGGTTTACTAATCTTTGCTACTATTAGCAACTTCAGCTTGACTGGTAAAAGCTATACTCAAAAGCGCAAATGTAATAGCGGTAAATACCTTTGATATTTTCATAAAAATCCTTTTTAGATTATTATTTTTTATTATTTGAAACGAGAGTGATAACTCTCACTTTGAAGACAGTATGACAGGGAAGAGATTTTTACAGCTAATCAACTGTAAGGTAAGTCATTAGCTGTAAGTGGTTACTTCTAAAAGACTAGAAGTAAATAACGCTCACTTGGAACAGTTTTTCTATATCGCTAATATAGCGTTTATTCACTAAGAAGAGAATAACGTGATCTTCTTCTTGAATTAAGGTGTTTGAATGAGCAATTAATACTTCACTACCCCGGACAATAGCGCCGATAGTTGCCCCTGGTGGTAGTTTAATATTTTTGATCGAACGACCGACAACTTTAGATGATTTTTCATCACCTTTAGCAACAATTTCAATCGCTTCAGCTGCACCACCGCGTAAGCTGTAAACGTTATCGATAGCACCACGTCTGACATGTGTTAGTAATGCAGAGATAGTGGCCTGTTGTGGTGATATAGCAATATCAATAGTACTGCCTTGTACTAAATCTATATAAGCATCTCGTTGAATGAGTACCATGGTTTTACGAACGCCAAGCTTTTTAGCGAGCAGTGACGACATGATATTAGCTTCATCATCATTAGTAACCGCGATAAAAATATCAAATTGATCAATGTTTTCTTCCGTAAGTAATTCTTGGTCGGAAGAGTCACCCGCGAAAACTAAAGTATCATTGAGTTCTGATGTTAATTGTTCAGCACGTTTTGGTGATCGTTCAATGAGTTTTACTTGATGATTCTTTTCTAAAATTCGGGCTAAACCAGCGCCAATATTACCGCCACCAGCAATCATAATACGTTTGTAAGCAGCTTCTAATTTTTGTAATTCATTCATCACCGCCCGAATATGAATACTGGCAGCGATAAAAAACACTTCATCATCGGCTTCGATTACTGTAGTACCGAGCGGACGGATAGGCTTACCATTTCGGTAAATTGCCGCAACACGGGTATCAACATTAGGAATATGATCTCTTAATGTTGAAAGCGCATGACCAACAAGTAAACCACCATAATAGGCTTTTACTGCAACCAGACTAACTTTCCCGTGCGCAAATTCTAATACTTGTAGTGCGCCCGGGTAATCAATTAGACGAGCAATATCTCGCGTGACTAATTCTTCAGGGGCAATAACATGATCTACAGGAACATGCTTTTTATGAAAAAGTTGCTCTGAATATTTTAATATTTGATTCGAACGGATACGAGCAATCTTTTTTGGTGTATTAAATAATGAAGAACATATTTGGCATGTGATCATATTGGTGGCATCGTCACTGGTAACTGCAATGACCATGTCAGCGTCTTCAGCGCCAGCACTTTTTAATACATCAGGGTGACAGCCTTGACCAGTAACGACTTGTAAATCCATTTTATCTTGCAATTCACGTAGCTTTTCACCATCTATGTCGACTACCGAAATATCGTTATTTTCACCTACAAGATTTTCAGCTAACGTACCGCCAACTTGTCCTGCACCCACTATGATTATTTTCATGTGTTACTTTTCTGCTTTTGTTATTGATATTATTTGTATTATTTGAGCTTTAACAATTTGGCGTAATAAAAGCCGTCCATATTCTCAGCATCAGGTAATAACTGCCAACCGATAGCATTTTCATCAGTATCAGGGTTCTTACTGTTAATGGCAATTAATTGTACGTCTTGATTCTGTTCAATAAAGCGAGAAATTTGCTGACTGTTCTCTTCAGGTAAAACACTACAGGTTGCATAAAGTAGGGTACCACCCGGTTTGAGCAATGACCAAATATTGTCAAGAATCTGCTGCTGTAATACCACTAACTTATCAATGTCGTCGGCTTTACGTAACCATTTAATATCAGGGTGACGACGAATTACACCAGTTCCAGAGCAGGGCGCATCAAGTAGTATGCGGTCAAACTGTTCGCCAGACCACCACTCTTGAGTTGCTGCATCGGCAGTAATTACTTCTGCTGTGAGCTTTAAGCGCTCTAAATTTTCATGAACGCGAGTAAGGCGACTTTCTTCAATGTCTATTGCAGTTATAGAGGCAATATCAGGAGTTTTCTCTAGGATATGGCAGGTTTTACCACCTGGTGCAGCACAGCAATCTAGTACGACATCATTGGGTTGGCAATCAAGTAAACGTGCTGCTTGTTGTGCTGCACCATCTTGTACTGAAACCCAACCATCATCAAATCCAGGTAAATGAGCGACATCGAGTGGTTTGACAAGTGCAATGGCTTGCGAGTGTGGCTCAATATTCGAAATTTCAATATCTGCCTCAATAAGTAACGACTGATATTGCTCACTAGTATAGTGTTGTTGATTGGTTCGCAACCACATTGGAGGCTTTTGCTGATTTGCATCAAGTATCGCTTGCCATTGATCAGGGTAAGCTTGTTGTATTTTTTTAATAAACCAACCAGGGTGATTGTACTTTATTGGATCAGGTATCTTTTTATCTAATTTGTTTTCTTGTTTACTTTCTGCTTCTAACGTACGAAGAAAACCTCTAAGCACAGCATTAACTAATCCTTTCATATGATCATTTTTTAACGTTTTTGTCGCTGCTACCGTTTCACTTACCGCAGCGTGATCAGGTATACGCATATATCTTATTTGATAAACACCTACTAAAAGTAAAAAATGAAAGACTCTCTGCTTTCCCTTGATAGGCTTTTGTACTAATTGACTGACATCGTTTTCTAATTCAGGGAGATAGCGAAGTACGCCATAGCAAATTTCTTGTAGCAAGCCCTTATCTTTACCTATCAGTTTATCTTGTTGTTTTGGTAGTTCGTCACTTAAGCTTCGCCCTTGATCTATAACGGCGTAACAACATTTTGCTGCAAGAGCTCTAATATTAATTATCATTTTTTTAACCAAGCTTATTTATATTACTGCCAACAACGAACCAATCGCTGCGACCATTAAGGATATCTTTCACCGGTAATGCCTTTTTCCCTGGAAGTTGAATAACTTCTAACCGTAAAGAACCGTCAGTTGTTGCCACTTCTATTCCTTCCTTGTCTGCTTTTATTATCGTACCCGGATCAGAATTTCCTTGATATACCTTAACAGAGGCTTGCCATACCCGTAATCGGTGTTGCTTATTTTCTGGATCAGACTCAGTGAAGGTAAATTGAGAGACAGGCCAAGGGATGTATGCTCTAATTTTGCGGTGCAGTTCACCGGCACTGAGTTGCCAGTTAAGTTCAGCTTCTGTTTTGTCTAATTTCTTGGCGTAAGTCGCTAATTTATTATCCTGAGTAATATTGTGATCACTGGCTTGATAGTTCGGCTGTACCATCAGTGCTAGTGTATCTACTAATGCCGTTGGCCCAAGGTTGGCTAGTTTTTCATAAAGGCTAGCACTAGTATCAGTGATTTCTATTTCGCATTCGGCCTTTAATATCATGTCGCCAGTATCTAAACCTTTATCCATTTGCATTATGGTGACACCCGTTTTCTTATCTCCTGCTTCAAGTGAGCGTTGAATAGGAGCTGCACCACGCCATTTAGGTAGAATTGAACCGTGAACATTAATACAGCCTAAGCGCGGCGAATTCAAAATGATTTCAGGTAGTAACAGGCCATAAGCAACGACAACCATAATATCCGCATTATATTGAGCTAATTGTTGTTGATCTTCTTCACTCTTAAAATTAACAGGTTGCTCAACAATAATGTTGTGCTCTAGTGCAAGTAGCTTTGTTGCGCAAGCGGTTAGTCTTTTACCGCGACCAGCTGGTTTGTCTGGCGGACAATAAACGGCAACAACATTATGTTCACCGTTAATTAACGCGGCTAAATGTTGTGCTGCAAAGTCTGGAGTGCCTGCAAAAATGATATTTAATGGAGTAGCCAAAATAATTCCTATTATTATAAGTAACTAAGTACTTACTTATTATTTCTATCAAGTTTAGCTTCTTTTTCAAGCTTTTTTTGAATACGTTGACGCTTTAGTGGCGATAAGTAATCAA
>JBKEHN010000137.1:0-8695 GCA_046710905.1 Colwellia sp. | reverse complement strand
ACTGTTGTCTTAGTGGTGTCATAACTTGCCTCCAAAAAAGGTTGAGTAGCAAGTTAAGTGTGGTTGAAATGCAGTGATATGTCAGGGAGTTGGCACTCCCCGCGAAGCGGTTTAGTTCAACAGCTTAATAGAGCGAATTATTCCGTAGTTAAACACGGATATTTTCCATCTATCATGATTTTTAATTTATCTTAAACTACTCTCTTTCACATTAAAAATCAAAAACTTTAACAACATTTTTACCCTTTCATAACTGCGGGTCTTACTGAATTATTCCATCTATCGAAGACACATTTTTATTTTCGACTATACTGGTTATAAGTACAGCGGATAATTATTTATTTTTACTATGCCTAAATCTTTATTTTTAAATAGCATCAACGAATTTATGATCACACGTAGATTTGCTAAAAGAACTATTCAAACCTACATTTATTGGATTAAACGATATATTATTTTTAATAATAAGCAACATCCGTCAAAAATCGGCAATAATGAAGTTGAACAGTATTTAACCTACCTAGCAAATAAAGAAAATGTTGCGCCTGGAACACAAACAATTGCCCTTAATTCATTAGTTTTTCTTTATACCGAGTTTTTAAAATCGCCCCTATCACTAACATTAAAATTTAATAAGTCGCAGCGACAAGCTAAATTGCCAGTGGTATTAACTAAAAGTGAAACTGCATGTTTACTTAGCTTAGTGGATGCTCAGTATTGGCTATTAGCTAGTATTATGTATGGTAGCGGATTAAGGCTAATGGAAACCGTCAGGTTACGAGTTCAAGATATAGACTTTGACTATATGTCAGTTTTGGTTTGGCAAGGAAAAGGTGGGAAAAATCGCAGGGTTACTTTAGCACAAGAATTAGTGGAGCCATTAAAATTACAAATAGATATCTGTAAGAAGTATTTCGATTTAGACAATAATACACCACATTATCAAGGAGTTTGGCTACCCTTTGCTTTAAATAAAAAATATCCAACAGCAGCTAAAGAGTTTGGTTGGCATTATTTATTCCCATCGGCAAGATTAAGTCATGATCCTCACGACAATAATAAAGTTCGTCGACATCATATTGATGAAAGCTCATTACAAAAAGCAATTAAAAAAGCCGCTAAATTAGCACTCATCAAAAAGGTAGTCTCATGCCACACCTTGCGCCACTCTTTTGCTACACATTTGCTACAACGTGGAGCTGATATTCGTACGGTACAAGAACAATTAGGTCATACTGATATCCGAACAACACAAATATATACTCATGTTATTCAAGCTGGTGCTAATGGTGTGCGTAGCCCTTTATCTGACTTATAAATAGGATAAATTTATAGGAATAAGTCCAAGAGTTAATTTTTGTGATAAATACGGTAAGATAGAAAAAATATCTTATCTTAAGTTTGAACACTTATTAAATACTTACAATGATGTATGTTACCTTAAGTACAACTCTGTAAGAGAGATAAGTGCTCCATTTCCTACGTTGCAATGGAAAACCGTCAAGCGATAAACATTATTCACTAAGACTACTTGGTCATACCTTTTTAATGAAAATGACCAATTAGCTACAAACCAAAGTACACAGAGTACAGCTTTCATTTTTCAATCTATTGATCTTCTAAGTAACTTAAATAATATTACATATTTTCAGACTGTTACAGTACAAAAGTAATATAGATAGAATTTTATATAGCAGACAAACCAACAAGAGATTAATATAATTGTGAAGCATATTTTTTTAAAAAATAAAAAAGAAAAGGCGAACCATTTATGATTCGCCTTTTCTTTTTATCAGTCAGAAACTGGCTCCCAATAAAAACCTCGGGCATGACACACTAAAAAACTAGTCAATATAGCTTTCAATTGGAGGACATGAACAGATTAAGTTTCTGTCTCCGTATACGTCATCAATACGGTTAACTGTTGGCCAGAATTTATTAGCTGCTGCCGCTGGTACTGGAAATACTGCTTCTTGAATGGTGTAACCACGATCCCATGTATCAGTAATGTCAGCCAAGGTATGCGGAGCATTCTGTAGTGGGTTATTATTTAATGCCCACTCACCCGATTCAACTTTACGTACTTCATCACGAATACATGTCATTGCCTCAATAAAACGGTCAAGCTCAACTTTAGATTCTGATTCCGTTGGTTCAATCATGAACGTACCCGCGACTGGGAATGACATCGTTGGTGCATGGAAACCATAATCAATTAATCGCTTTGCTATATCAACTTCAGTAATACCTGAAGTTACTTTAAGTGGACGTAAATCGATAATACACTCGTGCGCAACACGACCATTTTTACTTGTATATAATAACGGATAGTGTTGGCTTAGTTTAGTTGCCATGTAATTAGCGTTAGTGATTGCATATTTACTTGCATCGGTAACACCTTTTTTACCTAAAAGCGCCACGTAAAGGTAAGAGATACATAAAATACCCGCACTACCGTAAGGTGCTGCAGATACTGCACCGTTACCCGCGGTTTCTTCATCTACGTTAATTAAGGCATGATCTGGTAAGAAGGGTGATAAATGCGCTTTAACACCTATAGGACCCATACCTGGACCACCGCCGCCGTGTGGAATAGCAAAAGTTTTGTGCAAGTTAAGGTGAGAAACATCAGCGCCGATATGTCCCGGTGATGTTAAGCCTACTTGAGCATTCATGTTAGCGCCATCAAGGTAAACTTGACCACCATTGTTATGAACGATGTTACAAAGTTCTGCAATCGTTGTTTCATAGACACCGTGCGTAGATGGATAAGTGACCATGATACAAGCAAGGTTGTCGCGTAACTCTTCAGCTTTGGCTGTTAAGTCAGCCATGTCAACGTTACCTTCTTTATCACAATCTACTACCACTACTTTAAAACCAACCATTTGCGCTGATGCAGGGTTAGTTCCGTGTGCTGAAGATGGGATTAAACAAATGTTACGATGACTGTCCCCTCGGCTTTCATGATACTTACTGATTGCGATTAAACCCGCGTACTCACCTTGAGCACCCGAGTTAGGTTGCATAGACATTTTGTCGTAGCCTGTTAATTCAACTAACCAATCGGCTAGTTCATCAATCATCTTCTTGTAACCTAGGGTTTGGTTAACTGGCGCAAAAGGATGCATGTTGGCAAATTCAGGCCATGATACTGGGATCATTTGCGCTGTTGCATTTAGCTTCATCGTACAAGAGCCAAGAGAAATCATTGAGTGATTCAATGCTAAATCTTTATTCTCAAGTTTTTTGATATAACGAAGCATTTCTGTTTCGCTGTGGTACGAGTTAAATACTGGGTGAGTTAGAATTGCTGACTGACGTACTAATGACGCAGGAATTGAAGAATGACCTAAGGCAATGACAACATCATCTAACTCAGCTACGTTAAGACCATGACCTGCACCTAATAAGATGTCAAAAAGTTGTGCTACGTTATCACGGGTAGTAGTTTCATCTAGTGAGATAGAGATTTGACCATCAACGTCAGTGCGGAAGTTAGCACCGGCAATTAGTGCACGTGCTACTACTTCCTCTTTGTTATCAAGTTTGTACGTTAGGGTGTCGAAGTAGTGAGCATGCTTGGCAATTAAGCCCTTACTTGCTGTACCTATACATAAAATGTCAGTTAAACGGTGAATACGGTTAGCAATCGTTTTTAAACCTTGAGGACCGTGGTAAACCGCGTAAAACGCTGCCATGTTGGCGAGTAATACTTGCGCTGTACAAATGTTTGAGTTAGCTTTTTCACGACGTATATGTTGCTCACGTGTTTGCATAGCCATACGCAGTGCGTTCTTATCACGTGTATCTTTTGAAACACCAATAATACGACCTGGTAATGAACGTTTGTATTTGTCAGACGTGGTAAAGAATGCAGCATGTGGACCGCCATATCCCATTGGTACGCCAAAACGTTGCGTTGAACCAATAACAGTATCTGCGCCTAATTCACCAGGTGACTTCAATAAAACTAAGCTCATTATGTCGGCAGCGACCGCAACAATACCTTTTTTCTCTTGAATTTTAGTAATTAAGTCGCTGATATCAGTTACTTCACCGCTAGCGCCAGGGTATTGGATAAGGGCGCCAAAAATATCATGATCTGCCGCTTCAGCTGCTGGTGCAACGATAATGTCAAAACCAAACATCTGTGCACGTTGCTTGACAACGTCAATTGTTTGTGGGTAAACATCATCACCAATAAAAAATAAGTTTGATTTTTTGTTTTTTGAAACACGTTTAGCTAATGCCATCGCTTCTGCAGCTGCAGTAGATTCATCTAATAATGATGATGAAGCTAGGTCTAAACCCGTAAGGTCTATACACATTTGTTGGAAGTTTAGTAATGACTCTAAACGACCTTGAGCAATTTCTGGTTGATATGGCGTATACGCTGTATACCAACCTGGGTTTTCTAACACGTTGCGGGCAATAACGTTTGGCGTTAAAGTACCGTAGTAACCTAAACCAATATAAGTGTCGTTCACTTTATTTAAGCGAGCAACGGCTTTTAAATCAGCCAATGCTTGAACTTCTGTTTTACTCTCTTCGATGTTTGGCAAATCAGCTAAACGAATATCACTTGGTACGATTTGATCGATTAAGGCATCAACCGACTCAACGCCCAGGTCTTTCAACATAGATTGAGTTTGTGATTCACTTGGGCCAATATGGCGACGAATGAAGTCTTCAGTTTGCTCTAGTTGTGCCAACGAAGAAGGCGCTGATGAGCTAACAATTACTTTTGAGGTCATAACAGTTTCACTTAAATAAAATTTACTAATATAAAAGAAAGCCTCAAATTAATTATTTTAAGGCTTAATATTAAGAACTAATATAGATCTAAAGTTTAAATATAAAATTAAGGTCTACGATTTTAACTAAGATAATCAATGTTTGGGCAAAACCGTCAAGTTACTTGTTGCTGGAGCTTAGTACACTAAGTGACAAAACAAGTAACGCCGACAATACCGACTAAAGTTGATTAACGACGCTAAAATTAGTCTTCGTCGATAGATGAGGCATAACCTTCAGCGTCAAGTAAGTCTTCTAACTCGCTTGCATCATCAAGTTTAACTTTAAATAACCAACCTTCACCAAACGCATCAGAGTTAACTAACTCAGGAGCATCTTCAAGTGCTTCGTTGATTTCAACAACAATACCCGAAACAGGTGCGTAAATGTCTGAAGCTGCTTTAACCGATTCTGCAACAGCAACATCATCGCCAGTACTGATTGAATCATCAACGTCTGGTAATTCAACAAATACCATGTCACCTAAAAGGCCTTGTGCGTGTTCAGTAATACCAACAGTAACGATACCGTCTATTACTACGCTAACCCACTCGTGAGAAGTAGCATATTTTAATTCTGTAGGGATATTGCTCATTTTAATTTATCCTATTTAAATTTTTTAATTTAAGTAATTTTATAGCACAAAAGCTATAAAATAATACTAATAGAGTGTTAACGCATCCTAAATAATTGTAATCGCAGTGAAGCTGTCAAATTGCGAAGCGCTGAGCTTAGTTTACTAAGTGATTGCGCTGAGTCAATGCCGACAGTTAATACCTAAAGTTAATACCTACAGTAAATACCTAAAGTAAATACCTAAAGTAAAACTGCGGTTACAAGTATGATGGACGAATTAAAAAACTTTTTTGCCATTACGAACAAAGCTTGGCTTAGTTACCGTAACTTTAACTAATTTTTTACGCATTTCAACTTCAACAACGTCACCTACTTTTACACTTCGTGGTACACGTGCTAAAGCAACTGAATGGCCTAATGTTGGAGAGAAAGTACCTGAAGTAATGATTCCTTCAAAAAGAGGACCGTTACCAAGTTCGGTGACCACTTTTTGGCCTGTGCGTAATACACCCTTCTCTTTAAGAACTAAACCAACAAGCTTAGGTTGATCACCGGCTGCTTTTTGTGCTGTTAAAACGTCACGACCAATAAAGTCACGGTCGGTAGGTTCCCAGCTAATTGTCCACGCCATGTTAGCGGCAATTGGCGAAACTGTTTCGTCCATATCTAAACCGTAAAGGTTCATGCCTGCTTCTAAACGTAAAGTATCACGCGCGCCTAAACCACATGGTGCTACACCAGCATCTAATAATTTTTGCCAAAAATCTTCTGCTGCACTTTCAGGCACGATAATTTCGTAGCCATTTTCACCTGTATAACCTGTAGTAGCGATGAATAAATCACCTACTTGTACACCAAAAAATGGCTTCATGCCTTCAACAGCAGCACTTTCTTCTGCAGAAAGTAAGGTAGCTACTTTAGCTATTGCTGTAGGGCCTTGAACAGCAATCATACCGTATTCAGGACGTTCTGTAATTGTTAAGTCAAAACCTACCGCTTGCTCGCTCATCCAGGCAAGATCTTTAATACGTGTCGCTGAGTTAACCACCAAGCGGTAGCTAGTATCTGAGAAGAAGTAAATGATTAAATCATCAATCACCCCACCTTCTTCATTTAACATGCCTGTGTATAACGCTTTACCCGGTATCGTTAACTTTGCAACATCGTTGATGACTAAATGACGTAAAAAGTCTTTTGCATCAGTTCCTTGCACATCAACAATGGTCATGTGTGAAACATCAAACATGCCAGCATTAGTTCTTACCGCATGGTGCTCTTCGATTTGAGAGCCATAGTTAATAGGCATTTCCCAGCCAAAGAAATCAACCATCTTTGCGCCTGAAGCTAAATGCTTTGCATGTAATACTGTTTTATTAGACATGTGTTCCACCTGAGAGTGCTCAAAAGAAATAATCGAAGTTGATTAATTATAACTGTCACTTACCGTTGATTCAACAGTAAAAACTATAATTAAAAAATATAAACCCATGTTTTATATAATATCAGAATTATATTTTAAAAATGGCGATATTATGAAATTAATATCATTATTGTTTAGCTGATCGAGCTACAGAACAAATAAAAGCCAATAATTTTATTGGCTTTTATTTGTTGATAGTTACTATATCAGTTACTTATACGGAGATACTAGTGGCGTTAAAGCGTATCTTTTTGGTAAGCAATTTCAGGCAGATCGGCCTTGATACCTAGCGCTTGAGCAATCAGACGGTTTTTAGCGGGAGCAAAATTATTAATTAGATTCATACCTATACCACGCAGTAATTTTATTGCTGACTGCTGCGGAGTAAAAGCTTGTTTAATGCCTGCCATGGCCGCTATCATTTCAGTAGCTTCACTTTTGCGCCAGCGCGAGAATGCTTTTAGGTCTGAGCTATTAACAAATTCAGTATAACTTTCATCATGTTCACTAAGTTTTGCTGTTAACGTTTGTGCTAAAGCTGCGGCATCAAGTAAACCTAAGTTAACGCCCTGACCTGCGAGTGGATGAATAGTATGCGCTGCATCGCCAATGAGTACGACACGGTCTTTTACAAAGTCTTGTGCTAAGCGCATAGTCAGTGGATAAGTAAATCGTTGGCTTTTAAGGATAATATTACCTAATTTACCGTCACTCGCTGCCGTTAATTCTTTAGCAAAGTCAGTTGCATCAAGGGTCATTAAACGCTGGGCATCTTCGGGTGAAGTTGAATAAACGATAGAACAGTGATTATCTAGAGAACCAGCATTTTCATCTAAGGTTTTTTGTTTTAACGATAAATATGTAGAAGATAAGTGTTTTAAAGGTAAAAAGGCTAAGGGCCCCGTTGGTAAAAAGACCTGCCAAGCTGTGTTTTTGTGACCTTGAGGACATGCTACTGTCGCAACAATGGCATGATGATCGTAATCTTTAAAGATCATCGCTATGTTCATTTGTTTGCGTACCCATGAATTAGCGCCATCTGCGCCAACAACAAGTTTAGCAATAATAGGTGGTGTTGGTGGGCTGCTATTACCGTCAAAAGAAGTATCATTAGCGAAGGAGGCAAAAATTTCACTCTCGCCTTGGCTAATACTGGCTAACTTATTATCGTTGAAAAAATGAATGCCTTCATTAAGCTCGGCTTGCTGCCATAAGGCGTGACGAATAACTTTATTTTCAATGATCCAGCCAAGGTTATCTTCAGGAGGTAAATTTGTACTATCTTGAGCAGAGAAATCAAGCTTACCAATTCCTGCTTTGTCCCAAACATGCATGTGCTGATAACCTTGTACTCGGCCATTTTTAATAGCAGACCAGACACCTAAATTTGTAAAGATGTTTTTGCTGGCCACATTAATAGCGCTGACTCTAACATCAATATTGTCATCTAGATCAGTCACTGCAGATGTATCTACCATGGCTATTTTTAGCTGGCTATTTTTACGTAAGGCTAATGCTAGTGTTAAACCCACCATGCCGGCACCTACTATTAACACATCAAATTTTTGCATTTTGTTCTCTTTTTCAATTCAAATAATATCACGTACATTCTCTGGCTAAGTAACTATGAGCATAACAAAAAAAACCATGGATCCTCGATTAAGTAACTTCGAGGATGACGCCTATCTATTGTTGAGCATCTATCATTACGATAACTAACACCACCGTACTCGACCTTAAAAAATAAAGCCATATGGATCCTCGATTAAGTAACTTCGAGGATGACGCTTATCTATTGTTGAGCATCTATCATTACGATAGCTAAAATCACCCTACTTGACCTTATTAAAATACTAACACTTGCAGCCGTGATGTTCGAAGTTAAAATACGAACTCTTACAG
>JBKEHN010000136.1:0-8808 GCA_046710905.1 Colwellia sp. | reverse complement strand
ATATTCTGTCATGATTTAACTACACATTACTTTTGTAACCACTTGGTAATTTCTTTATCCATAAAATCACGAATTATTGGCTGTGCTTTCACATTAGGATGTAAATTATCGTTTAGCATTAGCGATGAATCTATTGCAATACTTTCCATAAAAAATGGCATCAGATAGGCGCCTGTTTGCTTGGCAACTTTATTATAACTGTCGGTAAACATTTGCAGATATCTTGGGCCTAGGTTAGGGGGTATTTGAATTTCCATTAGGGCAACTTTTGCTCCATGTTGCTGACTTTTAGTAATAAGTAGGTTTAAATGTTTTTGTAATAATTTAACAGGAAAGCCTCTTATACCATCATTACCACCTAGCTCAATTAGTACATGGCTAGGTTGGTGTGTCTCTAACCAAGTATCTATTTTTAATAAGGCGTTATCTGTGGTTTGTCCACTTATAGCGGTATTAATAATAGTGATGGGTATGTTATCGTCACTATATTTATTTTGTAACAAATAAACCCATGCTTGCGCTTGCTTAAGACCATAGCCAGCACTTAAGCTATCACCAATAAGTAAAATTTTATCATTTGCAACGCTTGTAAATGATAGGTTTGTCAAAATTAATATAATAATAAATTTTAGGAAATAACGCGTCATGTCAGTACTTTCTCAGTTAAATGTTATTCAAGTGTCAGGGCTTACAAAGCGTGTTAGTACACTTGAGGGAAGCCTTACTATCCTTAGCGATATTAACTTCTCTGTCAAGTCAGGAGAGTCAGTGGCTATTGTTGGCGCCTCAGGCTCTGGCAAGTCAACATTATTAAGTTTATTAGCTGGACTAGATGTAGCCAGTGAAGGCGATGTACATCTGGATGGTGAAGCTTTAAGTAGCCTTGATGAAGAAGCCCGCGCTCGTGTGAGAGCAGAGAAAATTGGCTTTGTCTTTCAATCCTTTATGTTAGTACAAAGTTTAACCGCCCTTGAAAATGTTATGTTACCCGCAGAGCTTGCAGGCGATCATGATGCCAAAAAACAAGCGATAGAATTATTAGAAAAAGTAGGACTTACACATCGACTTGAGCATTATCCTTCACAATTGTCAGGAGGTGAGCAACAACGAGTCGCTATTGCTAGGGCTTTTATCGGCTCACCAAAAATATTGTTTGCTGATGAGCCATCAGCAAATCTAGACAGTAAAAATGGTCACTTGATTGAAACGTTATTATTTGATTTAAACAAACAAAACGGGACAACACTTGTGTTAGTGACTCACGATGAACAATTAGCAAAACAATGTCAACGCATCATACACATTGAAGGTGGACAGCTTGAAAGAATTAGTGAAGGGGAAGCAGCTAATGTGGGTTAAGCTGGCTTTTAAACTCTTTTCACGAGAGTTTCGTCGTGGTGAATTAACCATTATCTTTGCTGCAATTGCGCTGGCGGTTCTTACTGTTTTTAGTTTGTCGTCAATTACCGAAAGAATTGGCTTGAACATAGCACAAAAAAGTAGTGATTTTATTGCTGCAGATCGTCGTTTGTCTAGTAATCATGCTTTTGACCCACAAATATTAATAAAATCGAGTGAGTTTGGTTTAGAAACAGCAAAGATGCTCTACTTTGATTCTATGTTATTTGCCAATGATGAATTGGTGTTAGGTTCAGTAAAAGCTACTACTGAGACTTATCCTCTGCGCGGGAAAATAATAATTAAAGACAGCTTAACTAGCCCAGATTACGAGGTTCATTCTGGTCCTAAGGCTGGTTCAGTCTGGCTGAGTGAAGGCTTATTTTATACCCTTGACTTAAAAATTGGTGATCAGGTCGAATTAGGAGCAGGTCTTTTTAACGTCAGTAAAGTGTTGGTGAAAGAACCTGACGCGCCATTTTTCTCTTTGTCGGGTAATAAACGTGTCTTACTAAGCTATGACGATATCCCGACAACCCAAGCAGTTCAAGCGGGTAGTAGAGTATTTCATCGTCTTTTATTTTCAGGTAATGAACAACAACTCAGTGATTATTATGCTTGGCTTAAACCAGAACTTAAAAGTAATCAAAATTGGGAAGGTATTAAAGATAGACAATCACCCTTGGGCAATAATTTAGAGCGCGCGGAACGATTTTTATTACTAGCCGGTTTATTTGGTATTATGCTCGCCGCGGTTGCTATGGCCGTTTCAGCCAAACGTTACTGTGAACGCCAGTATGATCCCGTCGCTATGATGAAAACACTTGGCGGTAGTCGTCAAGTTATCCGTAATATTTTTCTTTTACACCTTAGCCTAGTAACAACTTTTTCTATTGCTGCGGGCTTAGCGATAGGTTTTGTCTTGCAAACTATTGGTGCCGATTATTTGGCAACATTTATGGGTACCGAATTACCACAAGCAGGTATTCGACCTTGGTTATTATCCAGCTTTATCGGTCTTATTTGCGCGATGATGTTTTCACTTAAACCTTTACTCGATTTATTTGATATTCCGCCACTGCGTGTTTTACGTCGAAACTTAGGTGATACCTTAGCCGTTAGTCGTCTTCATCTTGCGTTATCATTTCTAACTATTTTTGTTTTAATGTGGATATTTAGTGGAGAGATTATTACTACTCTAATTTTATTTGCTTCTACTTTATTAGTTATTGCTATTTTATTCGGCATATCTCGATTATTATTTGCTGCAGGTCGGAGTTTAGGTCTTAGACCTGGCTCTAGTTGGTCTTTGGCGATAGCGACATTGCAAAAAAGAGCTAATGCTAATGCTATTCAACTGATCAGTTTCGCTTTAGCGATTAAGTTGATGTTATTTTTAGTGGTCTTAAAAACCGACATCATTGCCGATTGGCAAATGCAGGTCCCGCCAGATGCACCTAATATGTTTATCATTAATATTGCCGAAAACGAAGTTACTCCAATTGAACAATTCTTTAACGAAAACAATATAGGCCATGAAGCTTTTTATCCTATTTTCAGTGGTAGAGTTGATGCAGTAAATGGTGAGGAATTTGCTCGAAGAGTATCAAAGCAAGAAGGTGAAGAAAAAGATGAAGACGCTAAAGAAGGTGTTAGTAGAGAGCCTAACCTAACTTGGCTAGATACTTTACCTGAAGGTAATGAGATCACTGAAGGACAATGGTTCTCTGATGAAAGTTTGCTTGGTGATGAGATCGAAGTGTCCGTTTTTGATGGATGGAAAGAATCACTTGATCTAAAACTGGGCGATACCATTACACTGTTAGTTAATGAACAACCAATAGAAGCTAAAGTCACTAGTTTCAGGGATGTTGATTGGGGTACGCTTAAACCTAATTTTGTCATGATTTTAAGTCCCAATATGGCCGGCTTGGTACCGGTTACTTATTTTAGCGCCGCAAAGTTGCAAGACAAACACACCAAAGATATTAGCCAGTTATTACAACGTTATCCGACGATAAGTATGATTGATATCAAGTCCCAAATTGAACAAGCTCAATCTATTATTGCGCAAGTGTCATTAGCGATTGGTTTTGTTTTATCGATTGTGTTGGTCAGTGGTGCTTTAGTACTTATTTCACAAGTACAAGCTAGTTTGGCTGAGCGTATGCAAGAAGTGGTGATATTACGAACATTAGGCGCTAAAGGTCGGTTAATTAAACTGGCAACACTTTATGAGTTTATGTTATTGGGCGCTATTTCGGGTTTAGTTGCAGCAATTGTTAGTGATGTTGCTTTACTGGTAATTCAACAACAACTCTTTAGTATTGAAGGTCAGCTTCATCCTTATATTTGGTTATTAGGACCGTTTAGTGGTGCTGTTTTTGTTTCTTCTATTGGTTACTTTATGGTTGCAAGAACCATGAGACAAAATACCCAAGGCTTATTAAGAAAGCTTGCTTAATTAACAAAGTGCTCCCGGGCTTTACCTGGGAACACTAAAGTTTTAAAACAGGCTTAGTGATTAAAATCGCTTTAAATTTAATGAAGTGTAACCTTGAAAAATCAATAGTTCCTAGTGTAAATTTAATAATTAAGGTATATTGAAGCGATAAAATATAAGGAAAATTTTTATGGTTTCAAGTTCAAATCAAAGTTCTATAGCTAAAGCTTTTGTTACAGTCGCCGCTATTTTTATCATTTTTGCTGGTATTAAAATCGCTGCAAATATATTAGTGCCTTTCCTGCTGTCAGTATTTATCGCAATCATTTGTAATCCATTAATTAATAAAGCTGGTGAATTCAAAATACCAAAAGTATTTTCTATCATCTTTGTCATTGCTGTCTTTGTCACCATGGCTATTTTTTTAACGGGTTTAGTAGGAAGTTCGTTAAATGAGCTTTCGCAATATATACCCCAATATCGAGTACAGCTAAAAGAGCAATTTTCTTGGTTAACAGACTTTCTTAGTAATCATGATATCAAGCTTTCTTCCACGATCTTGACTGAATATTTTGATCCTGCAGCAGCGATGGGACTAGCCGCTGAAATGTTATCAAGCTTTGGCTCTGTGATGACAAACTTATTTTTGATTATCTTGACGGTAGTTTTTATTTTATTTGAATCATCCTCCTTTTCTCAAAAATTACATTTAGCACTTGATGATCCTCAAATGCGTTTAAAACAAATTGAACGGTTTCTTTCTTCAGTTAATGATTATATCGCCATTAAAACATTAGTCAGTATTGCTACAGCTTGTATCGTTTCATTGATGTTATGGGGCTTTGGTTTAGACTTTTATTTATTGTGGGGAGTATTGGCTTTTTTACTTAATTATATTCCTAATATTGGCTCTATTATTGCTGCTGTACCACCAATGACGCTAGCTATTTTACAATTAGGTATCGGAGAGGCCGGTCTGATAGGTTTAGGTTTCATTTCGATTAATATGGTTATGGGTAATATTATTGAGCCTAGGTATCTTGGTAAAGGGTTAGGTTTGTCTACTTTAGTAGTTTTTTTATCACTAATTTTTTGGGGCTGGTTACTTGGTACTGTCGGCATGTTACTAAGCGTACCATTAACGATGATATTAAAGATTGGTCTAGAAAGTTCCCCTGAAGGTCGTTGGTTAGCAGTGCTATTAAGTGATGAAGTTGAGTTGGTAGATAAAACCGAGCAAGCTTTACTTGATTAGGTAATATAAAGATTTTTTAACCAGCTCTATGAGGACGTTTGAGTAGTAATCGCTCATTTGTGATAAAATACTTACTTCCAACAGGTTGAATAAGACTAAATAACTAAGGAGTAGGGTTAGTTGTTTTAATGTTACTGAGTGCTGTTATCCTGCTTTGACTTAGCATCACATAACACGTTTTATAGGCCAAATCTGCCCCCGTTTCTGGTGATATCGCCAGATATTGCCAGCGACAATCATTTTCCCTGTAAGTAATGAAGTTACTTTGCGAGCGCTTAAACATCTTTAATGCCGAATAACGACCATTAACTAATGCTTTTTCTTCCAAATTAAAAGTGTGTAAATTTACCCATATTTGTAATTCTCGATCAACAAAATATATAACGCTGTCTAAACACCGAGACATTGGAGCGGAGGAAATACTATCGGCGTTTTGATTTTTACACTCTTCAATATTTTTTGTCGCATTAACAGATGATATCATCAATAAATGACAAAAAAGTGTTGCAGCTAAACATATTTTATTACGCATCATTTTATGGTTATATACTCTAGTTATTACGAAAAAAATGCCCCAAAGGCTAATTTTTTTGCCAGATAATAGCAAATATTAGCAATAAGTCTAGCTGATATTGATGTAAAGATAAGTGATTTTATTAAGCGGGTAATACCTTTTTATAAGGTTTTACTGTTACTTTTTTATAAACACCAGCACTGATATAAGGGTCTTGGTCTGCCCATGCCTGAGCAGCAGTTAAACTATCAAATTCAGCAACAATTAACGAACCAGTAAATCCAGCTTCACCAGGGTCTTCATCATCAATGGCAGGACATGGACCAGCAATTAGTAACTTTCCTTGATTTTGTAAGTCTTTTAATCTTTCAATATGCTTATCGCGAACAGATAGGCGCAAGTTGAGTGAGTTTTCAATATCTTCACTATATATAACATAAAACATGACATGTATTCCTTTAAATAATAGTTGAGGTAGTTAATTTAAAACAGGGTTATTTATTTAGGTTTATGGGTATTTCTATCGATAAAAGTATTACTGTCATCTTCTTCAATTAATAAATATCTATATCAAAATAAAATAGAAGTAATAGAAAAAAATATTAAGCCAGTTAAGCCAAACCCTTTAAAATTAACCCAAGTATCAATGTCGTAATTAAAAGCAATGTAGTGATTGAGTCTTACGCAAAAGAGAAAGAATCACGCCCAAGCAGCGTTTAATTTGGCATAAATATTTCTGGATAATGATAACGACTCACTAAAACCCTGAAATTATATTTTTAACTAAATAGTGCATTACTTATTGATAATACGCCAGTGAAAAATGTATTAATAATGGTTACTTTCCATTTAAGAAAGATACCATTTTGCAAATAAATAATCAGGCTACCAAAAACAACGATCAAACCTAATATTATCCATTACTTAGCAAGTACTTTCTTTTTCATAACGATGAAATAAATAATTTGTAAGAAGACTACGATAATTAAACTACCGGTAGCCCAATAAATATCTACTATGGAATTAACAATAAAAAAATAACGAGGGGGAAGTACTCAAGGAATAACTGCATATAAGACCATTATTTAAAGTGACTATAAAAGTGAAGTTAAATACTATTTTAACAATCACGATACGGCGAATAAGCTAATTTTAACGAATACCAGTTTAATAGCCAAGCTTATAATTGCATATCACTAAACTATAAAGTTTTTCTTTCACCACTGTCACTGCTCTTTATCAACGAACAGGATTTATATAATTGTAGTTTGATAAAGAGCAAGTTGATCTAACGTCAAGTTTAATGAACACTGTAAATATCCGCTAATGAGAGAAATATCAAGGTATAATTTATTGTTAAGGCAAATTAAATTACACCTAGAGAATAAAATACAAGTTAAAAAAGTTAAGTGAAAATTTTACTTACCTTTTTACTTTATTGGGGAATAAACACTGTTTATTTTCAAATACCTTATATTTTGAGGATAAAAAATAATACTACTTTTAAGTTGGTTGAATTATTCCAGTTTTTTATTTATTCTTTCTTGCAATACGGTAGATCTGTCATATGCTTTAATGCACAAGGTAAAATAATAATAAATACGAATATACATCAAAATGATTAAATTGCTAAGTTACTCAATAATCGCTCAGGTAGACGAGTATCAAGCTTAAATTTTCCCACTAATAGATGACCAAGATGTGATGATCCTTGATGATAGTGAGTTAGCAGGTATTGATGCTATTGGTGTGCAATTTATCCTTGCAGTTGTGACCTATATTATTGCCCAAGGTAAAAAAATTAAGTAGTAATCTAAAACAAGCGTCTTAAAAGAAAGCATTCAACAACCTGGCATCAGTGATGCCATTTTATTACAATACATCATGGATTAAAGTCTTTGTATTTATTAATAAAAGATAAATATCCAGAACTTTGAAGTATTAATCTCTGAGGAAATCAGTATGATCAAAGTGTTAGTTGTTGATGACTCAAACTCAATAATAGGTATGGTCGGTTTTATCCTAAAAAGTGCCGATTAGCAAACCATCGAAGCTAAAGAGGGTCTAGATGGTTTAACTAAAGCAAAAGCTAATGATTTTTACTTAGTTATTTTAGATGTAAATATGCCAAATATAGCTGGTATTACTTTTCTAATTAATCTAATGCGTTACGTCCTATGTCTGTCATTATGATCTCAACACTCAACACTAAAGGAGCTGATATAACGTTACAAGTATTAGAAATTGGCGTCTTGGACTTTATTGCTAAACCAACAGTACAAGAGCTAACGGCAACTCAAGACAGCTTTAAGAAAGTATTGATAGAAAAAATTATTCAGGCTGTAAAGGTTGATCAGAAAAATTTTAAATTATCAGATACCCTAGCAAATAATAGGGCAAGTAATAAAGTAACTAAAAATACTTCTAATGTTTTATCTTTTGGAGGTGTTAAACGCGTCAATTACCTTATTACCCTTGGTACTTCAACTGGTGGAGCGGAGGTAATAAAATAATTATTAGTCACACTCCCTAGTAACCCTCCAGCCGTTGTTATTACTTAGCATATCCCCAAAATATTTACCTCACGTTTTGGCAAACGTTTGAATAAAAATTGTCAAATGGAGGTACATAAGGCTAGTTACGGTCAAAAAATAAAAATTGGAAATGTCTATATAGCCCCTGGAGATAAGTATTTAAAGGTTGTGTATAAAAACGGTACACTGTTTCGGACTTTAAACGATAGCGATGAAGTTAATCGTCACAAACCGACTGAAGATATGTTATTTAACTCGGTAAGCAGTTTGGCTGATAACCTGCAGGTAATCCTTTATCTGGTATGGGACAAGATGATGGTGCTAAAGGAGTGTTACGATTAATAACGTTTGGGCTAGAACGCTAATACAAGACAAAAACTCAAGTCTTATCTGAGGAATGCCAGGCAAAGCAAATACTATTTCCCCACAGACTATAGAGCTATATTTGACAAAAATAGCCAAGAACGTACTGGATTATGTATCTTCAAATAGAACCAAAAATAAAGGACGTGTTAGTAAAAAGTTATATAGAAGGGCCTATATGTGTCAAATAAAACAGCGACTATTTTTATCGATCAGACTCACTACTCAATTACTTAATATTATATTAAAAGGTCTTACTAAAAATATAGACGCTATGTCAATAGTTTATGATCAATTAATC
>JBKEHN010000135.1:0-8887 GCA_046710905.1 Colwellia sp. | reverse complement strand
AGATTCTATACTAACGATAACGAACTCATCCGACCAGACTTGGTTTATAAGTCACTGCGCAATAGTCCGTTAACCTTATTTCAAGTTGAATATCAACAAAAGTAATTACAGTTATCTTATGCCGTTAATAGTCATGATATTTTTGTGAATTTAGACCAAAACTCTTACTTTACCAGTGGGCTTATTGATCAAAGTAATCCTTTCCTAAAGTTGTTCAAATCACATACAAAGTCGAATGTTGTGGTTGAGCTAATTGAAAACTCGGAAATAAATGATGCCATAATAAGTCTTGCCATGATTGATAACCTCGCTAAAAGTAATATTCAAACAGCGATAGACGATGTCTGTAATCCTCAATCAATGATTTCCACCTCTGTTATACAGTTAGTTAATTACATCAAGCTTGATAAGTACGTCATAAAAAATAAAAACAATCGTAACTTTATGCTACTCGTCAAATCTATTATCGATTATGCGCGCAGTACTGATAAAAAAGTGATCCTCGAAGGTGTAGAAACGTATGAAGATTTAAGCTTAGCAAAACAGTTTACTTGTGATTTTGTCCAAGGCTTCTATTATCGTGATCGTTTCAAAAACGTTAGTTAATAACTTTTAATCAACTAGCTAACACCATACACTGTAACTACTCCTCCTATCAGCCAAATTAAATAAAGAGATCCATATGAACGTTAACATGACACCTAAGATTAGCAGTAGCTTTAAAAAATCGATAAGAATTGTTTGTTGTTTGCTAAGCCTTGTTGGTTTCTCAGCTTTTGCAACAGATCTTAAAGTAGGAGATGTCGCACCTAACTTTAAATTACAAGCAACCACGGGTGATTATTATCAGTTGAGTGACTACAAAGGTAAAAAAGCCGTGGTATTAGCTTGGTACCCAATGGCTAATACACGTGGTTGTACTATTGAATGTAAGTCGTTGACTGATCAGGGGCATCTAATTAGAGAATATAACGTTAGTTACGTTATGGCTAGTGTTGACCCACTTGATGACAACCGTGATTTTGCAGAAAAAACAGGTGCCGATTTCCCCATGTTAAGTGACCCTACAAAATCAGTAGCAAAAGCGTATCAAGTACTTAATATGTTTAAAGTTGCCAGCCGTGTTACTTTCTACATATCAAAACAAGGAAAGATAATTAAAATTGATAATAATATTTCGCCAAAGTCCGCAGCTGAAGATATGGCAAATAATCTAGCTGCTTTAGGGATTGCTAAGATATAACAACACAATGTCAAAACCGAATAAAAAAGGCCCAAGCAAGACTGTTGAAATCTATTGCAAGGGCTGTAATTTTCTACTGTTCAAATACCGTAAAGGAGGTAAGGGTGCTTTACTTAAATGTTTCAAAGAGCGTATTAGTAAAGACTTTACCCAAACCCCTTGCACATGTCCTGAATGCGATAAGATTTTTGCCCGTGACTGCTTAATTAGAGGTACGCCAGCTTTTAAAATGATCGGTGGTAAAGTTTTTTGTAAATAGTCTATTATTTATTAAAACAATTAAACACAAATTTAGTACAACTAAGAGCAGTTATAAATTTGTGGTAGTTATCATCCGACTAAATAACCTCTCTTAGGGTCTAAGCGTTAGATATCAAGCAAGTAAAAATAAAAGCGCTATGTCATCACATGGCTACTATTAGTATTGATAACAAACATTTTGTGCCTTTAATTAGGTTAAAACGCAGCGATGTATTGCTAGCGGAAAATATTAGAGTGATGTTATCGAAAAGACGTTCTAATCGTATTTATTATTTTTTACAGAGCTATTCTAATAAAATCACCATAGTTAATACTAATTAATAGTAGCAAACCTTATCTACTAAAAATATATTAATAATCCCATGGTTTATTACAGACGACGGGGTTTTCTTTTAGCATGGCTTTTATCACAAACGACGACTTATTCGTTATCAGCTCGGAGATTTTATCTTAACTAATGATGCTCACTGTTAGCTATTCCAGTAAAAATTTATTATTCTGAAAATTTTTTATATCAATAAACTGATCAAATATATTTTCATTGTTGGAATAGTATTTTATTAGTAGATAATATAAATAGTCAGAATAAATAGCGCTATTATTATAAAAAAATTAAAATACAATAACTTACTTGGTGCCGCGTTACGTTTTTTGGGTTGTTTACCTATTGTATTAGTAATTAACTATCAGCTAAAACCTTTTTAGAAAAGACTTATCAATGTTTTTGAGTGTCCCACCGATAGAATCTATTACAAAATAACACCAGATTAATTCCCTACGATAGTTATTATATTTAAACCTTTTTTTGTTCATTAGAATCTTAGTTCATAGACCTTGAATACATCTATAAATACAAGAACGCAGGTTCTATTGCTTAAACATATTCAACAAGGGTTTATCAAATATAGAAGTTTCATTCAATTTCTACATTTGACTACACTGTGTAGGAAGTCAAATTAATGAAAAAACCAGTAAAAATTAACGACTATTATATAAAAATGATTACCTTTTTTTATGGCTGTATCGATTTGCTGTCGATTTCAACGGTGATTAGTCGCCTCAGAGAAAGGCGTAAAGTATTTACAAATCAATTATAAGTTTTTGTATTAAAGCTAATGAAGGAGTATTTTATACTTGGAGTTACCATCGTCATCATTAAGTTACAGAAATAGTTTATAAAATAAGATATGGCTATTCGAATCTTGTCCTAAATAATGCGCACCCGATGTTTACTGGTTTGTTGGACGAAGGCCTGCATACTATTATGAGTAAACACTTGACCTTTATTTTCTCTAAAACGGCTGCTAATATTTACTCCTTATTTTTACGACTAAATGTATACTTCTTTGTCACTTTACAGACAAAGAAGTATAAATATTTATCAATACTTTTTCTAATACGTTATTATCTACCTCTTAAAAATATAAGATTACAAGTGGGTTATCCTTGCTTTGTCAACGTCAAAAATCACTTAATTATCTAGAGTTATAAACTAATATCATGACAAGAAAAATATTAACATTGAACATGAAAAGAAGAATTGTAGCCAAACCCGTTGAAAAAATAGTTAAGGCTGTATTTCATCCAGACCCAGAAAAGCGTTTTTTAAATGGTGTAGCCATTAATCCCGACCAGCTTATTCAGCTTGAGTTAGGCTCTAAACAACACTCAATGCGAGCTATGGATTTGTTAACGCCAATAGGCATGGGACAAAGAGGTTTGATTGTTGCTCCACCAGGCTCTGGTAAAACGACCATTTTAAAACATATTTGTCAGTCTGTGGGCGAAGCTTATCCCGAGATAAAACTTTATGCCTTACTCATTGATGAGCGTCCTGAAGAAGTGACAGATTTTAAGCGCAACGTGCCGGCACAGGTATTCGCCTCATCCACAGATGAAAATTATGATCATCATCTACGTGTGACTAATGACCTGCTTAAAATCGCACGTAAAGAAGCTGGCGAAGGTCACAATGTAATGATTGTCATTGACTCCCTGACAAGACTGACACGAGTACATAATGCCAATCAAAAAAGTAGTGGTCGTACCATGTCAGGCGGAATTGACGCTAGAGCAATGGAAATACCGCGAAAACTATTTGGTACCGCTAGAAACATCGAAAATGGTGGCTCTATTACCATCCTAGCAACCATACTTGTTGATACTGGAAGCCGAATGGATCAGGTGATATTTGAGGAATTCAAAGGCACAGGTAATATGGAAATCGTGTTATCACGTGAGGCTGCTAATCTTCGAGTTTTCCCCGCCTTTGATATTGCTAAAAGTAGCACGCGCCGTGAAGAGCTTCTTCTCAATTCAAAGGATATCGACAAAGTACGGCTGATACGAAGAGGGCTTACCAGTCTAAAACCAGTTAATGGCGCTAGGAAACTGGTCGAATTACTCGATAAATACCCAACCAATATTGAGCTATTAAATCAATAGTTGCCGGTTAACACTTTTTTCTATAACTAGCGATTTAATATCGTCGCTAGTTGCATGTGACAATGTACAGGGGATTAGGAACGATACGTTGTACTGATGTTTACGACGATAAAGCAAAGAATTAGCAGGTATCGGTATTGTTTAATTTTTATTAAAGACTTTAAAATAAGCTTTTGTTAAAAGTCATAAAAGCTTGTTAGATGCATTATCGGTATGAAGTTGTTACATGCAGCAAACACACTATGACTAGTGAACATTACCTTTAATGCTAGTTGATATCAGTTAGGATCAAAAAAGCTGTCAGTTTTAAGGCTTTGTTATTCTTCTATCGCAAAAATAACATACGAATACGGCATCAAATAGTTTTACCAAATACTACCCGTTTTGCATCGACTCATGACTACATCATTCTTACTTTTTTGTAAGCGAGTAATCTTCTTAGTTCTAGCACACTCCCAAGCGTCTACTGGGTACATTCTATCCCAAGCATTCATTAGTTTGTTTTGTGATTTACTCATGCTGTATAGCGCATAAACATCATCCATATAGAGATATGTGCGCGCAATTTTACCTCTCGCTGCTTTAGGAGGCTCCGCTTTGCGACTGTCTATTTTCATCGCGCAACTACCAAAATCACTTTTCATAGTCGGTAACAGGGTAAAGGTGTAATTACTTCTTAGGGCATTAACGGCACCTACTGCAGGATAAAGATTAAACATGTCAGACTGCATATAGCGATACTCAGTGTTTACCTTCTCTGCACATCTTCGTCCTTTAAACGATTTGCCTTTACTATTAACACATTGTTCATGGCCATTACGCCATTCACTAAAGGTTCGTCCAAAACTTTCTGCGGGCACAACATGCTCCCATTCAATCCTTTTAGCTCGTTTAATATATTTAGTGGTAGTAAAACCTTGCGGAGTGATTACTTGTTTTTTAGCATCAAAGCTGGCACCACAATAAAGAGTGGTACGATACTTGTTATAAACCTGTTTTTCTAAGGTCTTTTTAGCTTTACTAAAAGATTGTATTTCTTGGTTGCCGGCTAGGACAGGAGTAGCGATTGAAATTGTTATTAATAGCGTTATTATTATGTGCATTATTATTTTAATTGCTATGTTCATTAATATATTAATTATCGTAATTGAGGTTTATTTGAGGCTTAGTTGAGACTTAATCGTTATGTAGGGCATTACATTAGCTACATTGGAAAGGAGCTAGGAATTCATTTAAAAGACATAAAAAAACCACTTAAGCGTCATTTTATATAACAATTAAGTGGCTAATTTATTTTACTTAATATGGTCGGAGTAGCAAGATTCGAACTTGCGACCTCACGCCCCCCAGGCGCGCGCGCTACCAAGCTGCGCTATACCCCGACAATGTAAACTCTAGAGGTATATCAAGTTTACCTTTGGTATCTTAATGATTTATCAAGCTAATGCAATGACAATTAAGAGAATAGTTAGCCTAGAGGTACTAAGCGGCTAACAATCACTCAATATTACCCTCAAATACATAAATCACGGTATTTATTGCTTTTCTTCTTGGGTAAACTGCTTAATAAAGTGCACACCATCAATCATTAGTGGAAAATCAGCATTAACTGTTATTGGCGAAGAGAATTGACGTGAGTAACTTTGAAAGTTGCCATTTTGGTCGACAAAAATAGATTTATCTTTATCAAAGATAATAATTCCTTTATCCGTGGTATTGGCAATGACCCTATCTTTATTCAAATTTGGTAAATCACTACCATTACTATAGCTAGTAACGTTACATGCTAGCCATTGACTCATTAAGGTTGGCTGCAAGTCCATATTACTGGTATTAAATGTAACATCCTTATGGATTGCCTTATCAGATGCTGGGTATATGAATAACGCAGGTTTAGTATTTAATCGCGTATCATTACTTTGATTACCAATAGAGCTAATCCAAATAATATCCTTTTTAGCTTTTTGTTTCTGAGCCAGCAGTAGCGCATCAACAAATAGCTCAAATTGATATTGGTTACTATTTTGTACTGCTTTATTGGCATCAATAGCATGACTATTTTTAAAGTAGATTATATGCAAACCAGGGGGTTTATTATTTAACTTATGGGCAAATAATAAACTTGAAACATTAGCTAGTTCAGTTTTTTTACTAAATAACGCTTCGTACCAGCGAGGTTCAGCAATATTCTCTTCTAAAGGGGCCTTACTAATATCTTCTAACACAGACGTCGCCGTAAACTCATCAGAGATAATAGTTAAGCTCGTTGCAAGGACTTGTTGGTCTATACGCTGAAACAAAAGTGGTTTAACACCTTGCTTTAAAATATCTTGTTGATAAATACTTGGTAAAGAATAAAGCAGGTTAAACCAGGCATCGTCATTAAGGCCGGTATCAATATTATTAGTTAAATGTAAGCTGGTAGTACTGGCCCGACGAATGAACTGATTAAGCTGAGTTGTTGATATTTGCTGTTCAGTTAGAATCAAAAATGTCGAATTAGTCGGGGCTTTAACCGCTGATTCATCTGGACAAAGTCCTGAATCAATGGTTGGATAAGTTGGAATAGCCTGACTAAAAGAGAGAGGGCTATTTTTACGTTCTATATAATCTTCAATATTAAAAAGACCATATTTGGTTAATAGTGTTTTTGCTGTTGCGGGATAAGATAATGGTAAGGCGGTGTCTTGACGCAAAATATCATAATCAAGGTTAGCATCAGCCCAGATATGACTTACATGACTGAAGAAAAATGATAAAACTAAAGCAAAAATAACAAAACGAGCAAAGACTGTTTTTTGTAATTGCTTTAAATGTTTCCAGGCGTAATTACTGACAATGAACTCGAAGCCTAAAACGAGGATAATCAACGAGCCACTGATAGTGTAAAATAGACTGTTATCTTTTGCGATGTCTTGTAGCAAACTTATAATTTGTCCACTAGAAGACGCGTTTAAGTGATAGCCTAAACGACTATAAATAAAGCCATCTAATATCAGTAATAATAAACCAATAGCAAAAATGATAGAGCCACTCGTTCTAATAAACTTTGTATGCGGTAAAATCAGTGTTAATGGAAATAACAGCAAAACAAAACTCATAAAGGTTAAAAAAGCAATATGACTCACCCAGGTAGTTATTAAGTAGACCTGACCAAAGAGTGTTGTTGGCGCCGTTTCACTAAATAAATAGTAAGACGACAGCGCAATTGCTGCTAAAATATTGAAAAATGTGAACCAATGGCTCCAACTGATCAAATGTAATAGTTTTTTGCTGTAACTTTTTGTATCAAATGAAACCATTGATAATAATTCTTCTTTTTGCGGATAATACTATATTAATACCATTTGCATTAATTAAGGATACAGCTTTCAATAAGGATAAATTATCAAGAACAAGGCGCTTAATTGAGCAATAGCTAGCTATTGGCATTGAAAGCAACGAAGTTATTGGATATTTAGGCCATTTGAAAAGGGTCACTTACTGAGTACAACTGGTATAATAGTTAAATAGACTGTTTTAATGCTTTAGTAAAGTTATCTGTAACAGCAACTCGTTTGCTTGTAGGTACTTGGGCGATAATGTTAGTAACAGCGTTACCTAAACACATTAAGGCTAGATCTGGCGTTACTTCTTCTTTTACAAGAACATCTAACAAGTCTTGGATAATTTTTTCTACACGTTGGTTCGAATATTTAGATACAATAGGCATAATAATTTCTTAAATAAAAAGTTTTCGTTAATGATAAATTTAATTTACCTAGTTTATCAAATGCCTGCACACTTTAATATATACCTGGTATAAAAAGTATATAACGCCAACATTAATTAACATCAGCAACTGAGCATAAGAGTCATATGAGCTTAATAATTAAAAATATTGCATTACATTTTTTGTCTAAAAAAGAAGATACCGGCGAAGTAGTTTTACGCCTTGGGCCAGACAATGCTGACTTCGCACAAGAAAATGCGAAAACAACCAACTTTGTTGATGGTTTACATGCCATTTACAATACTAAGGGTAATAAGGCCTACGGTAGCTTTTCATCTATGCCGAGTGAAGGTGCTTCAGCGCGTTTTGTTGATTTAATGGAAAGCTACTTAACAGAGCAACAGAATTTTTATGATTTTAGTACGCAAGCGGGCAATGTACTAAAAAATGAAATCGAAAAGTATGATATTGAAGAAACAGGTTATTTTGTTATCTGTCATTATGAATACATGGGCGGTCGTTACTTATTCGTCGCGGTTATCCCAGTATCAGAGCATTACAGTGTTGACGGAGAATTAAATATCTCAGCCGCGCAACATTTAGATACCTCTAAAATGCAATTGGCTGCACGTATAGATTTATTCGATTATAAAGAAAATTCGCACGGTAATCGTTATATCTCGTTCATAAAAGGTAGAGCGGGTCGTAAAGTATCAGACTTCTTTTTAGACTTTTTAGGTTGTGAAGAAGGTTTAAATGCCAAAGAGCAAACCCAAACATTAGTACAAGCGGTTGAAGATTATGTGTCAGTTAATCAATTAGACCCAGCGGAAAAACAAAAAACACGTAAAGATTTACTCAGCTACTGCAAAGAGCAAAAAGCGAGTTCTCAAGATGTGTCACTGCAAGAAGTTGGTAACGTTATAGAAAGTGCAGGGGCAGAACAAGACTTCTATCAGTTTTGCCAAACGCAATCGTATCCTATTGAAGAATCATTTCCGCACGAGCAAGCAGTAGTTAATAAAATCACTAAATACTCAGGTTATGGTAATGGCATAAGTTTAAGTTTTGAACGTAGCCATTTTGGTGAAGACGTCGTTTACAATCCACACAATGACTCGTTAATTATCTATAAAGTGCCACCAAATTTAAAAGAACAGTTAATGGCGCTGCTTAATACTGAAAAAAGTCCAGGAGAGTAATAATTCGGGTAGAAACAAAGATAA
>JBKEHN010000134.1:0-9024 GCA_046710905.1 Colwellia sp. | reverse complement strand
TTACTATTTACTAAGAGGTAATCGAGCTACAAAAATAAAGGGTCCAAGGATTAACGCGATAACAAGCACTGTTAACATTGCACTTTGTAACATATAAGCCGACCAACATACTGAAAGGATCATAGTTAATAAAGCAATACGCTTTGCTTTTCGTGGAATACTACGATATTTCTGCCAATCATGTATTAATGGTCCAAAGGTTTTATTAGCTAATAACCTGCGCTGCATTACAGGTGATGATTTAGCAAAGCAAGCAGCTGCGACGAGTAAAAACGGTGTCGTCGGTAAAATAGGCAAAACTATACCTAAAATAGCTAAGCCGACAAAGAATATTCCTGTTACTTTTAAAACTATCATTTTACCTTTATTTGCTGCTTGAAATAACGGGTATGCCATTTAATAATCACTCAGGTTAATTTATTTAATCAACAGATCCAATAAAAAAATAAATAATATTTCCGCTATAGGAACTAAGCATAGATAACCTTTTAAGTGGCGCTACTTAACTTTTGATGTGTTATTAGTATCACGACTTTTTCGTATTAACACATTGTCAGCTAACATTGAGTCTTTCTGATTAGTTAACGATTTTGCTAATCGGTCATAAAGCAAAACATTGACCGTTGCCGCTAAGTTCATACAACCCACAGTTGGTACATAAACGACATCGTCAGCTATATCAATAACGTCTTGTTTTACTGAGCTATCTTCAGGACCAAAAATATAAACAGCCTGCTCTGGGTGAACAAAGTGTGGCAACGGTGTAGCCCCTTCAACTAAATCTACACAGATTATTTTAGCCGATGATGGAATACTTTCTAGTGAGTCTTTAAGACTTATAAAACTTTCTACCTGCAATAACGGGATTTTATCCCTCATGTTGAAGGTATCAGTTTGTAATGTATGCTTATGGTACTCAGCCGCTTTTGCATACCGATTACCATTATAAATAATTTGATCCGCTTGATAACAGCCGGCTGCACGTATTACAGCACCAACATTAGTGGGAGTTTTTGGATTAGTTAGCGCTATAGTTACGTGAGTTTTATATTGTGCTTTATTTGGAATATTTTTTGCTATCATATCTTTGGTCATATTCAATATCTTATTTCGGGGCATAAAAATATCAAAGATACTTTTTATACTTTCTTTTCTTGGACTTTAACTTGCTGCCAATAGTTTTCTAATTCGGCTAAGTCATGTTCAGTAAAAGTTTTACCTGATTGATTTACTTGTTCTTCAACGCCAACAAAGCGTCTGGTAAACTTTTTATTCGCTTGACGAAGTAATGTTTCAGGATCTTCTTTGGCATGACGGCATAAGTTTACTACCGCAAACATTAAGTCACCTATCTCTTCGGCTAGTGCTTTCTTATCAATAGAGTCCGCTGCTAACTCTTCCTTAACTTCTTGCATTTCTTCTTCAATTTTAGCGAATACATCAGTCATATTATCCCAATCAAAGCCCACATGAGAACATCGTTTTTGTATTTTTGCCGCTTGAGATAAAGCAGGTAAGTTTTTAGGTATGTCCGCTAAGATACTTAAATGAGTCAAATCACTTGTTCCGCCACTACTACTCGTTTGCTTTTGGCTTTTTTTCTGTCTTTCTAGGGCTTTCTCATTTTCCCAATTCGTCTTAATTTGTTCATCAGTTTGTAAGTTCACCTGAGCGAATACGTGCGGGTGACGTCGGATAAGTTTTTCACAGATTGCCGCTATTACGCTATCAAAGTCAAAGTACTGTTGTTCTTTACCTAACTGGCTATAAAAAATCACCTGAAAGAGTAAATCGCCAAGCTCCTTCTCAAGCTCGACAAAGTCACCTTGTTCAATAGCATCGACGACTTCATAAGCTTCTTCTAGGGTATGACTTGTTATAGAAGCGAAATCTTGTTTAATATCCCACGGACAACCGGTTTCTGGATCTCGTAACTCAGACATAATCCAACGTAGTTTGTTTATTGAGGCTTGTTCATTTAGCATTATAATTACTTCTTTTTCACGTGTATCATTTTGAGACGCTAGCTTATCAGGTAAGATAAAAAACTAAAGGCGTCTTACCTGTGTAACATCATCTAATTGGCGTAGTTTGTCTAAAACTCGCGTTAATAACTCACTACTAGCCACTTCTAGTTTCAGCTGCATGCTCACCGTTTGTTTTACTTTATCTGTATGACTATCCATGCCAACAATGCTAACTTTTTCGTTAGCAATGATGGTAGAAATATCGCGTAATAAACCTTGTCTGTCACTACCAACAATTTGAGCTGAAGCTTGATAGCTTTGTTTATTATCACTACCCCATTGCACTTCAACTAAGCGCTCGGCTTGCAAATTAAGAGCATTGGCCAATTGTTCACAATCTTGTCTATGTACAGAAATACCTCGTCCCTGGGTGATAAACCCAGAGATAGTATCACCTGGTACAGGTTGGCAACATTTAGCCATATGCGTAAGCAAGTTACCAACACCAGAAACAGTAATACCATTATCGTCTTGCGCTAAGCCTTTATTTGCTGAACTTTGCTTAACTAAACTTTGCGGATCTATTTCAGGCGCTGGCTTAAACTTACTATCAAGCAGAGTAAAGTGGTTGATCACTTGCTGTAGCCGCGCATTACCAGTACCTATCGCAGCATACAGGTCATCAACAGTTTTCATATTGAAACGTTTTGCTGCCGCTAATAAATCTATGGTCGCTATGTCATGCTTAGCTATCTCATTCTCAAATAACTCTTTACCTTGAACAATGTATTTATCTCTATCTAGTAATTTAAAAAAGTGCTGAACTTTAGCACGAGCACGTGAAGAGTAAATATAGTTTAAATTAGGATTAAGCCAATCTCGGCTCGGACTGGGTTGTTTACTGGTTAGTACTTCGACTTGATCACCTGTTTGCAACTGGTGCGTAAAAGGTACAATTTTTCCAAACACTTTAGCGCCAATACAACAATGACCGACATTTGAATGAATATAATAAGCAAAATCTAAGGGCGTTGCGCCCATAGGTAAATCAATAACATCGCCACTGGGGGTAAAGACATAAATACGGTCTTCAAATACCTGACTTCTCAATTCATCAAGTAATTCACCGCTTTCTGCAACATCATCTTGCCATTGTAATATTTTTCTTAACCAACCTATTTTATCATCAAAACTATTCGTTTTACCGCTCGCCTGACCTTCTTTATAACGCCAATGCGCCGCAACACCAAGTTCAGCGTCGTCATCCATTTGCTTAGTTCTGATTTGCACTTCGACCGATTTACCTTCAGGCCCCAAGACCACGGTATGTATCGATTGATAACCGTTACCTTTCGGAGTTGCTACATAATCAGAAAACTCTTTGGCAATATGTTGCCACTGTGTATGGACAATACCTAAAGCAGAATAACAATCTTGCACTTTTTCAACCACGACACGTACCGCTCGAACATCAAATAACTGTTCAAAATCAAGTGACTTTTCTTGCATCTTCTGCCAGATGCTATAGAGATGTTTAGGACGACCATAAACTTCACCATTGATGGATAAAGCTTTAAGCTCATTATTCAAGTGACCTACAAAACTTACCATGTATTGCTCGCGTTCCAGACGAGTTTCATCTAAAAGCTTAGCAACCTTTTTATAGACCTGCGGGTGAAGATATCGAAATGAAATATCTTCTAGCTCCCATTTTAATTGGCCTATACCTAAGCGGTTTGCGAGCGGCGCATAGATATTGGCGCTCTCTTTTGCTACCAGTACACGTGTTTCTTCATCACTATTTTTCTTTTCACGTAAATCACATAAGCGCTCAGCTAATTTGATTACTACAGCACGAACATCATCCACCATTGCCAGTAACATACGACGAATATTATCTATATTTTGTAGATCATGGCCATTAGACTGATTGCTTTGTTGACGTAAAGCTTTAATGGCAGCCATCTGTTCAACACCTTGGCAAAGCATAAGAATATCTTTAGAAAAGTGTTCTTTAACGAATTTTATATCAATAATATTATTCGCTAATAAAGGAGCAATGAATGCTGCTACTAAGGAATCAGCATCGAGATTCAAACCACTTAAAATCTCGACCATTTCCATACTTTTGTTAAGTAACTCGAGCTTTTCTGCCTCTTCGTGCTGATAACAGTTAGACACCTGTAACCATAAAGCTGACAAAGCATCGGCTTTAACATCGGTTAACACTAAAGCAGTTAACCATTGCTCAAAACTTTGCACTGTTATCTGATGTGATTTACGTACGGAGACCATGGGTATCCCTTTATCTTTGAAAACTGCTTAATGTAATCTATAAATGTTGACGGATGTTTTATACTAAATATTATCGAGTAAACAATACCATAGTCTCAACATGCTTGGTTTGTGCAAACATATCTATAACTGATATTTTTTCAAGCTGGTAGCCCTTAGACACCAGTATTACACTATCTCTTGCTAAAGTTGCAGGATCACAGCTGACATATAAGATACTCGGTATTTTCAATTCAGCAATTTGATTCACCGCTTCTTCTGCGCCTGCTCTTGCTGGGTCAAGCAAAACTTTATCAAAATCCTGTGTTTTAGCCCATGATGCTAATAGCCAATGACTATTCAAATCTTCCTGGTAGAATTGGCAATTATCAAAGCTGTTGATCTTGGCGTTATGAGTAGCTTTATCAACCATCGCTTGCACCCCTTCAACACCAACAACATGTTTTGCGTGTTTTGCCAGTGCTAAGCTAAAGTTGCCTAGACCACAAAATAAGTCCAAGACATTATCGCTAGGTAAAACATTTAACCAAGCTAAAGCTTGGCTAATCATAGCATTATTAACCTCATGGTTAATTTGAATAAAATCACTACTCGAAAAATGAATTTTACTGTTATCAACTAATTCATAGGAAAGTACAGGTGAACTAATACCCTTAAGACTATCAAGTGGCTCCTGTTTATCACCATCATCAATAATGACATACCAGTCATTTTTCTGAGCATATGATTGCCAAAGTTTAATGTCAGTTATATTCATTATCCTCATTTGACGAACAACGAGCACAACTTGATTATCTTTTTGACTTTTATTTTTCAAATGACTATCAATAACATCGGCTTGTATTACTTCTATATGGCCAATAGCTGATTTTACCGTAAGTTTTACTAACAGTTTTTTTAGCAATGGAAAGATAGCGTTAAGAGGTTCTACTAAGACAGGACATGACTTTATCGCGACTAACTGGTTGGTCGATTTTTGTCTAAACCCAATAGTAGCTTGGGACTTTTTATCAAATTGAACCCCTATACGGGCTTTACGACGATAATGCCAAGGACTACTTTCTATGGCTGCGTGCCAAGGCAGGTCTTTTTCTCCTAAGTTTTTAACTATATTTTGATCACTAAAGCAACGTGAGAAAAGTTCGCTAACTTTACTTTGCTTAAAAGCGAGTTGGGCTGACATATTAAGTATTTGTAGATCACAACCACCACAATGTCCAAAGTGCTGACATTGAGGTGTAACACGACTATCACTCGGGTTGCTAATAGAGATAAGTTTAGCGCGAACATATTTGTTCTTTTGCTCGATAATTTTTATCTCAGCCACTTCATGAGGCAAAGACCCAGCTATAAAGACAGGCTTATTTTGCCAACGGGACACACCAGCGCCATTCATATCAAGTTTATCGACGGTTACAGTCAATCGTTGATTTGATGCTTGTGGTTTTACTACTGCTTTAAAATAATTTGCCATTTCTATCCTAATATTGACACTAACTTTAGTTATACTTATTTATATTTTAAAAAGCTTATACCAATAGGACTAATTTATAGCCGCTTATGAGACTATTTATGTTAAGTTGGATAGTCGATTAGATAGCTAATTATTTCAGTTGGTATTTTACCCTAAATTTATTAGAAAAGTTCAATAAAAAAATGCATAAAATAAGCCTAAAAGACTGGGTTATCATACTCACTATCATCCCAACTACCCTAATTGGCTTTGGTTTAGCCAGTTATTTTTCTTATAACCGCTCGGTTGAACTAAGTGACTTCCTTGAACAACGTGCTAAAAGCATCATTGAACCTATTTCAATTGCCAGTAAAGACCTATTAAAGAGAAAAAACAGAGATAAACTTCGCCAACTAATTAGCTTCACTCACCGTAATCAATCAAGTATTGTTAAAAATATCGTAGTTTTTACTGAAGATAATCAGGTTTTTGTGACTAGTGCTTATCGTGGTGATACTAATCTAATGCGGCTAAAAGCCGGAACAGAGTTATCAAACCATACTACTATCCAATCCTTATCTGATTATATAATTTTTAGAACGCCTATTATTGATGAAAACTATAACTATCAAGCTAAAAAATATTCCTCAGTAACTAATAGCGTAAAATATAACCTGGCTTCTAATAATTCAAAACCAGTAGCTATTGGCTATATAGCGATGCAAATTGATAAAAGTCACCTCAACTTTCAACAACAAAGCCAATTTATCATTGCTTTTTCCTTTGCTTTATTTGGCTCTTTACTTAGCGCTATTTTTGCAATTAGGCTTATTAAAAAAGTAACTAGGCCTATTAATTCTATGGTACAAGCAATTGAGCGTATCAGAGAAGGAAAACTAGAAAGTAGAGTTAGTGGTCAACTCATTGGTGAACTTAATTTTTTAAAAAATGGTATTAATGCCATGGCGCAATCACTCGACAGTTACCAAAATGAAATGAATGCCAGTATAGATCAAGCCACCGTAGATTTACGGGAAAGTTTAGAACAATTTGAAATTCAAAACGTCGAACTGAGTATCTCTAAGCGTAAATCTCAAGAAGCGAATAAAGTAAAGTCAGAATTTTTAGCCAATATGAGTCATGAATTGCGTACACCACTCAATGGCGTAATAGGCTTTACCCGACAGGTACTGAAAACACCACTCACTGAAAACCAACGCGATTATTTACAGACCATTGATCGCTCCGCAAACAATTTGTTAACAATAATTAATGATATTCTCGATTTTTCTAAACTCGATGCAGGTAAAATGATCATTGAAAATATGCCTTTTTCGTTAAGAGAGTCTATTGAAGAGACCCTAACGTTATTAGCACCTACTGCTTATAAGAAAAATATTGAATTATCTATAAATATCCCCCAAGAATTACCAGATTCACTTGTCGGAGATACGATGAGAATTAAGCAAATAGCCACTAATTTGATCAGTAATGCGATAAAATTTACCCCAAAAGGCTGTGTTACTGTCGATATAACAAGTGAAGAAGTAAAACAGACACATATAAAATTAAAAATTACGGTTAACGATACTGGTATTGGCATGACTTCCGACCAGCAAAAAACCATATTTGATGCTTTCACCCAAGCAGACCAGAGTATTACGCGTCTATACGGTGGTACCGGTCTAGGGCTAGTAATTTGCCAGCGACTAGCGCAAGAAATGACTGGCGATATAGGCTTTACCAGTGAAAAAAATACCGGCTCTAGTTTTTGGTTTACCTTTCAATGTGAAATTAATGCTATGCCGTTAATGTTGGAATTAGATAATCAGCACTTAGCGAATAAAACTATACTTTACTTTGAAGAAAATGATCACAGTCGCGAAGCAACTAAAGAGATATTAAAGTACTGGAAAATGCGAGTTACCACGGTAATAAATAGACATCAACTATCACAAATACTCAGCCACAGTAGTCAAGCTAAACGAGGTTTTGACTATGCACTGATTGGCCACAACCAAACAGCAACAGCATTGAGTGACCTAAAAAAAACCATAGCGTTGTTAATGCCAATCACTAGCAATATTCACTTAGCTTTAAATAATAATTCACCATGTTTGCAAGAGGCACTCATTGCCTGTGGTGCTGTTAGTTGTTTAAGTAAACCTCTAACAACAAGTGCCTTAAGTCGAGTGTTACAACCCTCCATAGAAGCGACGTTAGAACGACTCACGCTCAATGCACCTATTGGTAATATATTGCCAATAAAAGTATTAGCTGTTGATGATAATGAAGCCAACTTAAAATTAATTAAAGCATTACTGCTAGAGCAAGTAGCGGAAGTAGTGGTAGCCGATAATGGTTTAGTCGCTATTGAGCTTTGTAAAGTAGAAACATTTTCTTTAATTTTTATGGATATTCAAATGCCAATTATGGATGGTATTAGGGCTCTTAAAGAAATAAAGCTTTTAGATAATAATAATAATAAGACTCCAATCATAGCTGTTACTGCTCACGCATTAAGTGGTGAAAGAGAGAAAATGTATCAGCAAGGCTTCAATGCTTACATGACAAAACCAATAGATGAAACTATGTTACGCCATATTATTTATGAATACTGTGATTTTAATCATCTAATGGCCCCTATAGTACCGCTAATATCAAGTAACTCGATTGTTCAGACAGAACAAAGTTCAAAAGTAATTGATTGGCCCTTAGCACTTAAGCGTAGTGCTAATAAAGTAGATTTAGCCAAAGAGATGTTCCTCGGGTTAGTAGAGAGCTTACCCGAAATGCAACAAAGCATTAGCGAAGCAATAAAAGCTCAGGATATAGTGTTGCTTAAACGTTTAGTCCATAAACTCAACGGAGCCTGTTGTTATACTGGCGCCCCAAATCTTGCCAAGATAACTACCCAATTAGAGACTCAGTTAAAGATGGGATTAAACCTAGAGGAGCTTGAACCTGAGTTTTTAGAATTTTTTGAGCATATAGAGCAGGTGTTATTTGCTGTACCTGAGGCACTAAAAGAAATGAGTAAAAATAATCATTAATCACAAGTATCTTTAAACTAAGTTGAATTAAGTTACTATTATGCAATAATTTGATTATTGCATAATAGTAACTTATTGATAGATGCTTAAATATTTAGCGAATAGTAATATTTAGTAAAGTATCTATATCCCCATTCTGAGAAATAACAGCAACAGCGCCACTACATTGAAGTACTGCTAAACTTACATTACTGTCTTTATTTTTACGAACAAAGGTCAGCTCATAACCAAATTTCGCCAAGCTACTCGCCGAAAA
>JBKEHN010000133.1:0-9504 GCA_046710905.1 Colwellia sp. | reverse complement strand
AACTTACCGAAAGCCTCTTCGTTTTCTTTGGTATCTGGCGTTCGCCAAACAACACCATCAACGCCGAGTAGTTTCAATCCACAAAAAGTAGGTGATGGTATTTTTTCATGCCAAAGCTGTTGAGTCTTATTAAATATGCGCTCAACGACTTCTGCACCTAATCGTTGTCTCGCCTGAACAACAGCACTCGGTGCCACAAACGGGCGTTTCCCTGGAAGTATGATATCGAGTTGATTCACGATGTCACTTATCGGAAGGTGCCTAAATATCGACATTCCCACGATACTCCAAACCATCATTTCAAGAGGTAACCTGCGTTTTCTTAATGTTACGATGCCTGACTCTTTAAGGCATTTGTCGATTAAATCTGGTGATAGTACTTCAGATAAGGAATTAAAATGCTCAGGCGTAAAAGCCTCAAGTGAGTGAAAATCATAATCCAAAGGCATAAAAAAATCCGATATTAAGTGAACATCAGATTTTGATCTCATTCAGCTAAAAATCAATAGTTTTTTCTTAACTGATCGGCATTAGAGCTAAGCTCGGCTTTTTTGTATCTGTCATTTGAAGGTGTCTGTTTGATAACTTAACTCTTCATAAAATATTTTTAATAGTAAGCTATCATAATGCAAGTTAAATAAAAGTCGAGCTAAGCTCAGTTTATTTGGTAGTTTGTCTAGCTACTATTGAAAGATTATTTCTTTGTTTTATCAACGGATAAAATACTATCATGCCAGCTAGTTTCTTGTGGGTAGGTACGCTTCGCTTCTTGAAGCAATAATTGGTAACCCTCCTCTTGATTTAATGCTTTTAGTATCAATAAACTATTTTTGTATAGGCTTGGTCTTGGTTGATGTTCGAGTCTTTTAACAGCCCAAACTAGGTAGCTCTTTAGTTTAACAATATCTGTATTATGAATGCCATCAATAAGAATATGGCTATAAACTGCAGCATCTAAACGACTCTGCCAAGCGATAGGGTTTATAATGTCACTTAATCGCTCAAGCGCCTGTACGCTGGCAGGATTTTTCTCATGTTCAACCAGAATTTTAGCGGTATGTAGCGTTGTTACTAAAAATGGTAAAAAAATAGCTGGAATTAAAAGTGCAAAAAAGCGTATTAAAAAAGTTTGTGGACAAGAGACGTAGTAATGCTCTTGGTCTTTATCTAATGCAAAGCGATCTACCAACCAAAGCATTACTAAAAACACTAACCAATGACTCACGCTGCTATAAAAAGGAAACTCTAACTGACTGTGGAGTAGTATGGGTAATATTAACGCTAATAGCGCTAAGCCTGTTTTTAGCGGTATTTTACGCCAAGTACAAATATAACCAATAGTAAAAAACACAAAAGCACTCAAAGCAATAATACCGCCCTCAACTACCCAAAAAAGTACTTCATTATGTGGGTGAGATAAATTTTTAATAGTATCTCCTACTTCAGGGTTCACTATGGCGTACTTATTGAAATGGTCAATAAAGTTACGCTCAAAGCCACCATAGCCATAACCCAATAATGGTTTTTCTTTCACCATGTCTGCACTGACAAGATAAATAACATCACGGACACCAACACTTTGATACGTTTGCTCGCCACGAATAGGTATTCCAGAGTTCTTAATACATGCTAGTGCGCTAAACACTGCGACGGCTATTACCGCTAAACTAATAATTAGTTGTTTTTTGTTTTTTTGATATAAATAAGGCAACATAAGTACCAGCCCAGCAAGTGCAGCAACAAAGCCGGTACGTGATTGCAGTAAGACAAGTATAAAACTGGTTAGGAATAAGCTGGCTATAATTAATACAGTAAATAAGGTGTCGCCGCTTTTTGTTGGTGTTATTTGCTTGATTTTTATCGATAGAAATAGCCCAATAGCTAAGCCTGTTGCCATAAAGCTAGCCATTACATTCGGCTGTATAAAAACCCCGTGCGGCCTACTACTTCCAACGATATAACCGCCCCAATCACCCTCTTTAAATAGAAAAAACTGAACTAAGCCAAAACAGGCTTCAATTACAACCGCGGCAAGAATTACAGCCAGTAAAGATAATGCTTCAAGCTTAGATAACTGAAATTGGTAAAGGGAGAAGAGAAACAGTAAACCACCAACTAAAACTAAAATCCTTGGTATGGCATGGTCGGTAAACTCAAAGTTATAAAAAACGGGAATGATTAAACAAACGCAACCCAAAGTTAGCCATAACAGCATTTTGCTATAATAAATTTTCTTATTTAGAGTGATTTGCCACAAACCAAGAGCAATAAGTACTGAGGTGATTAACCAAGCAATAACATTATAAGAATAGTACAACCCAACCCCGCCAGGCGTATCAAGAATGATATGCATGCCAACAAGAAAATAAAATATCAAGAAAAACTTAAAGTAAGGTAATAAAGTCAAAATAAAATCAGCTAGATAAAATATGGTGATTGAGTATACAATCTATTAGTAAAGTGTTGTAAGATATTAACTATATTTTTGTGATAACATTGTTAAACTGTTGTAAGATATTAATTAAATTTTTGTGATGACATTGTTAGTGAAATAGTCATTATTTACACTAATAAATATAAAACTCGATAGAGATACAAAATGAGTAGTAAAGGTTTTACCTTAATTGAGTTAATCGTAGTTATTGTGATATTAGGTGTATTGGCTGTTACAGCAGCACCTAAATTCATAAATTTAAAAGCGGATGCGCAAACTTCAACTTTACAAAACGTGCAAGCGGCAATAAAGAGTGCCTCAGCGCTGGTTTATGGTAAATCTATTGTTAAAGGTAATCATAAAATGTCTTCTAGCATAACAAACTCGGTTAATATCGGTGACGATGGTGGTTCTAATGGAGATGGAGAATTGCCAGTTGTATATGGTTACCCAAGTGGGCTTTCTGACCAGTTTCAACGATTATTACAACTTGATAGTGAGAATGCCGATAGTTATTTTGCCTATAAAGCTATAGGTAATGACTCTACTACTTTTCTTGTTTATTTAAAGGCAAATGAAGTACCAACTACTATCGATGATGCCTGTATTGTTGTTTATATTGCTGCTACAGCTGTTGGGCAAAGCCCTACCTTTAAAGTTAATGATTGTGTTTAATGAAAAAGCTTAGCTTACATAGTTTCGGTTACCAAAAAAACCTTGGTTTTACGCTAATCGAATTGATTGTAGTTATTATTATGATATCAATAATGGCGGTAACTGTGCTGCCAAAATTCTTTACTTCGAATGGCTTTGAAGAATTTACCTATCGTGATGAAATAATCACTAAGTTAAGAGCAATTCAACTACGTTCAATGCAGCAGACTGACGATAGTACTTGTAAGATAGTTCTAGCTGCTCCTGATACTATTGGTTTACAAGCTACTGATACTCTGTCTGCTACTGAACAGTGTACAACTGGATTCGCAGGCGATACCACTACAGTAATGGTAAACCCCAAACACAGTGTGATTTTTACCCTTTCTGAAAGCTTATCTAGCTTCTCATTTTCTTCATTAGGGAAGCCAGAAGGCTGTATTCCAGTAGATGCTTGTAAAATAACCGTAACTGTTACAGGTGAAAAATCCCTAGAGATTCTTATTAACTCACAAGGTTTTATTCGTGCGATCTAGATACTATCATCAGTATAAACAGCATAAAGGCTTTACTTTAATTGAAGTCATTATAGGTATGGTGGTGTTAGCGATATCTTTTTCAGTGTTAACCACACTTATCCACCCTGTTGCCCAGCAGAGTGCTGATCAATTACACCAAGTAAAAGCAGCAGAGTTAGCAAAGTCGGTTTTAAATGAAATTCAGAATAAAGCGTTTGATAATAACTCAGATATGGCCGGAGGTAGAGTTCGTTGCGGCGAAACAGGCGAAGTTGAGTGTACTTCTACAATAGGAGCTGAAGAAGGTGAAACTAGAACCGTTTTCAATGATGTTGATGATTATAATGGCTTGGAGTATGGCAATGAGTATACTAAAGGAGGAATTGAAAACTCACAAGGCGAGGTGATTAGCTTATATACCGGTTATTCAATGCGTATTAGTGTCATTAATGATGCAAATTATAATGGTAGTGGCAGCTTAGATAATAAAACAGCTAAGTTAATTACGGTAACTATTACTACGCCGACAGACTTTGCAATGAGTTTTTCAACCTATAGAGCTAATTTCTGATGAAACAGCTAATACGTAACAAGTCATCCGGATTTACTTTGATTGAAATGATCGTAGTTATTGTTATTTTAGGTGTACTTGCTGCGGGCATTAGTAGCTTTATAAAATTTTCTACACAAATTTATACGGAAGCAACCACCAGAGAGCAGTTAGTGTCTTCAGCACGCTTTGCTATTGAACGGCTTAATAGAGATGTTAGAAATGCTCTACCTAATAGTGTGAGATTAACAAATGCTGGAGAGTGCTTAGAATTCACCCCTATCATTGCAACTACTACCTATACTGATATACCCGTTGCACCAGAAGGGGCTCGAAATACCATTAATGTTATTGAATTTGATAATAACTTTGCGGGAACAACTGATATTGATTGGAGTGTGGTTGTTTATCCGTTAAATGCTGATGATGTATATGATGATGATAATAATAATAATAATAAAGTATTCGATGTCAGTAGTATTAGTTTACCAGCGGATGTACGGACTATTACTTTAGATAATTCGGTGTTATTTGCAGAAGATTCGCCAACCCAAAGACTATATTTCATTAATAAAAAGGCAAGCGTTAAATATTGTCTGCAAAATAATGGGCTATCAAGAAATGATATTCTGATGGCGCAAGACATTAATACTACCAGCTCAGCTTTTGATATTTCACCCCCAACTCTACAGCGTAATGCTATGGTGCAAGTGCATTTTCAATTTGAAAAGAATAATGAGACAGTCACCTTTAATAATGAAATACAGGTGCTAAATGTTCCATAAGTTACGAGTAAATATACATACCTTAAATAAGCAAAAAGGTAGTGCTCTTGTACTTACCCTTTTTATTATGGTTGTGATGACACTATTAGGAACAGCCCTTGTTAGAATGAGCAGCTCTAATGCAGAAACTATTGCTTATGAAGTCATAGGTACTAGAGCTTATCAAGCCGCTCAAGCTGGAGCACAAAGAAAACTGAGTGAAGTGTTTCCTCTTTTACCAAATGCAGGGGTGTGTACGGTAGAAAGTGAATATGATTTTTCCAGCATTGAAGGTTTAAGTAACTGTAAAGCTAAAGTTGTTAATTGTAGTGATGCTGGGCTAATCGTAGATGGTATTACCTATTATACTATTACTAGTACAGGGCAGTGCTCGGTAGCGGAAATATTTACCTCAAGAACCATTGAAATTCAGGCTCGAAGTTTATAGCGTTCAAGGATATTATTACCTATTGTCTGTTTTTTACACTTTAATTAAGGCGAGTCTTTCTAACTCATCTAATCACTTAAAAACAACGGTTATTATTATCTAGCATGTATTTTGCGTCTTCACTGTGTACTGTGTATATGAACACACTTTGTGTGTTACATTCTCCTTATGGAGCTTTAAATGAATAAATCTGTAGTAAATTTATTGATTATTCTTGTCGCGCTTTTCTTTTCTTCAGTGGCTCAAGCGACATTGATCACTAACTTAACTCAAGCAGAATTAGATTCTGGTGATTATAGTAATGCAGAAGATCAACTGACAAATAATTTGTTAGGTGTTCTACCTACAGTGCAACCCATTCTAGAACATCGTTTTGATGAAACAGGATATAGTGATACCCCTAACGAAATTATTGATACTGTAGGAGGTTTTCATGGACAGGCAAAAGGTAGTCAACCAGTAGAGGGCAAGATCTGCAATGCAATAGATCTTAGTGCAATAGGTACAAGTGATTATGCTGTGCTAGATAAAGATATTTTAGCGGGAAAAACTGATTTTACTATTTCAGTTTGGGCGAAAACTACTAAGACTACTAACCAGAGTATACTTTCGGGCGCGGGTAATTCTAATAATGAGCTGATTATGTGGTTTACAAGCCACATCACATTTAATCCTCATTTAAAAAATAAAAAAAACGGAAATATTCCCACCTCTTCAATTGCTGGTAATATTTGGCGACACTTAGTCTGGACGCGAGAAGGTACTCAAAACTGTTTATTTATTGATGGAGTATCACAAGGTTGTCTTTCACTGGCGTACTTACCATTAAAATTAGATATACAAAGCCTAATATTAGGGCAAGAACAAGATTCTATTGGTGGCGGCTTTGCTCGTTCTCAGGCGTTTGATGGTTTACTCGATGAATTTTTAGTCTTTGATTCGGCTATAACCTCTGCTCACATAGCTACTATTTATGATAACCAAAATGTAGGTAATAATTATGATGGTAGCTCTCGTGTATGTGACGATACATGTGATTCTAGTCTAGGTCAGCTAAACGCCGTTGGTATTAAAATTGACGGTGGCGGTAGTAACTCTCAGATAAATACGACAACGGAAGCACTAACTATTTATGCGGGCTGGCTTGCTGCAGGTTCGCCAGTGTCTGGTTTAATAATGGGTAGCACATATAATGTCGCTGCAAGTGGTACAAGCACAGTTGGCCGTATAGATTTTGGTGGTTCAAGTCACGATTTTTTAGGCACATTACCCTATCCTGGTGTGGCTGCTGGTGTTGGAGGTTCAGATTTTTTAGTGCATACCTCTGGAACGCTTAGTTTGCGGGCAGGTACTTACACTATTAATGTTGAGTCTGATGATGGTTTTAGTTTTATTATGGAGACATTGTCTGGTGACGAAGTGGTATTCAACAAATTTGGCAGTTCAACTAGCGGTGCAAGTAATGAATTAAGGTTTGAAAACCTAATAGATAATTCAAATACGGGAGGGTCTTTTACCTTAAGTGAAGATTCTATTTTTGATTTAGCGACTATATTTTTTGAACATGGCGGTGATGATTATTTAGAAGTAGCCATTGCCAATGGCACCCCTACCGATGGTGCGTCTTTAGATTATGAAATTTTGGCACATGGCGCTCTCAACGGTAAAGTGCTATTTGGAGTTTGTGTTGGGCCTATAATTGATCACTACCAAATTGAGCATAATGGCAATGGTTTAACCTGCTCTGCAGAAACTATCACAATTAAAGCTTGTACGAACAGTGCCTGCTCTCCTTTGAGTTCAGAAGAAGTTTCTTTGGACTTTCAAAGTGATGGTATCACCAAGGAGACACTCACCTTTACTGGGAGTAAAACGGTAAGTTTGAGTCAAACGACTGCCGATACATTAACATTAGGTCTAATAAATGAAACTGTTCCCCCAGCTAATGCAACCGTTTGTATCGGTGGAAGTTCCAACCTTTGCGATCTTGTTTTTGCGGATACAGGTTTTAGGTTTTATCAAGGAGGAGAAACTAACCCTATACCCACACAAGTATCTGCAAAACCATCAAACATATTAAATATTCAGGCGATTAAAAAAAATTCTGACACAGGCGCCTGCCAAGCGGTTTTTATTGATACTACTGCGATTGAAATGGCCGCGACTTGCGTTGATCCTACCGCGTGTGCGGGCAGCCAAGTGGTAATAAATACAGATAATATAACTACTCTCGATAATATTTCAGCACTATCATACCGCTCAGTTAATCTAGATTTTAATGATAATACCGTTAATAGTGCTAAATTTATTTTAACTTATCCTGATGCGGGAAAAATTAAGCTTCATGCTCGTTATAATATTCCCGATCAAAATGGTGACCCCAGTGGTAATTATATGTTTGGTACATCGGATCAATTCGTTGTCCGCCCATTTGGCTTTTTTATCGATGTAGTTAATAACCCTAAAGCGACAACTGCAACAGAGGCTAAGTTTATTGCGGCAGGTGCAGAGTTTACTACCAGAGTAAAGGCCGTCCAGTGGCAAGCTGATAATGATACAGACCTGTCGGATAACCTAGTCACTAAGAACTTCGGTAGTGAAGACGATGCTGAAACAGTAAAGGTAACACCGAATATGGTTTTACCTAATTTATCTACTCTTCCTAGTTCAGGGGTCTTGGGAACCTTATCGGGTAACATATTTAATACCTTTTCATTAGCCACTACCATTGAACAAGGCATAGCTACGAATAGTAATATGATATACTCGGAAGTGGGTATTATTAGTTTTACTGCAAACTTAACCGATAATAGTTACCTAGGAGCTGATGATGTCGTAGGTAATGAACCTTATGTTGGGCGTTTTTATCCTGATTATTTTGTGCAAACGATTACATTAGGTGATGAAGGTATAATTACAGCCAATCATGCTCCTACATGCCCTATGCATGATCCTACATGGACTATGTTTGATTGGGTGTACTCAGGACAACTAACTGAGGCTAAAGGTAGCATCCAGTATTTAATTGAACCTACTTTAACTATAACCGCCAAAAATGGCGATGGTGCCAAAACCCTGAATTATATTGGCGAGTTCGCTAAGTTGAAATACGTAGATAATGAAACAGTAACTTCAAATAATAAAATCACCTTTATCCAACCAAGAACGGAACATGTAAATGCATTGTCCTTATCTGGTGATGTTTCTGGTACTGGAACAATGACAGTAAAGAGCGGAGGTGTTTTAAAATATCAATTACCCACGCAGCATAATTTTGTTTATGATCGTACTTGGGCAAGTAAAATTGCTCCCTTCAAAGCCGACTTTACATTACCTTTTGATGAGTTTAAAGACTCTGACGATGTTACGTTTAAGACTTCAAGTGGTAGTATAAACTATTTCCAAAATCCGCATTTTTACCAACTTGATGCTATTTCCCCCAATGTAACCGCTTTTGATAATACAGTGGAAGTTCGTTTTGGCCGCTGGTTACTTGAAAACAGCTATGGTCCAGAAACGTCAAATTTACCTGTCAGTATGTTTACTCAATATTTTGATGGCACTGGTAGTACTGACTTTATCAATAATGATAAAGAGAGCTGTCTTATTCCATCGGTAGGTATAGAAGATCCTTTAGGTGATATTGGAGACGCAGGCATGGTTTTGTGGAATTATCGTTTAGCGGACCTTGATAGTGATGATGCTCTTTTACCTGCCGATACTGATGCAAGTGTTGAAGATGTAAATAAAACTTTTGTCAGTGGTATATATCGATGGTTGCTATTTTCTGCACCAGAAAATAATAAACAAGGCTCACTTGAGGTCGAGTATCAGGTACCACCCTGGTTGCAGTATGATTGGAATGATGATGACAACTTTACCAATAACCCGACAGCAACCTTAACTTTTGGCATTTACCGTGGTAATGACCGTATTATTTATCAGCGAGAAATAGCGAAATAAAGGAGCTGAATACTTCTAGATTATAAAATGGGACTTGTGTCTCATTTTTTTAACTTTTCTTTAGTGCTTTCCCTCAAAAAAGCAACACATTAGCCAAATTCTAAGGTATGATTATCCGATCTGTTACTCGCACATTAGCAGAGTCTACTTAATTAGCATTTTACAGGACATTT
>JBKEHN010000132.1:0-9507 GCA_046710905.1 Colwellia sp. | reverse complement strand
TTTCTAGAAACAGCTATTGCTGTAATTACAACATTAAATAGAGAGAAACGCTAAGTTAAATCAGAGGCTAATATTTGTGGATAACGGTATCAAAAAGGTTTTTGATTAAACTAGCAAACTCAATAATGAAGGCTTGTTGTGCTATATTTATAGGATTATTAATAACACCGGAAAGGATCTCTTCTAAATCATATACGATGGCATCAACTTCACGAATAATGGTATTACGTTGATTAAACGTTAAGTCTTTGTTTTGGCTGCACACGCTAATGATTTGCTCGCACAGTTCTACTTCAATAGCTGACATCACTGTTTCGCTCGCTTGTGCTGGTGCTGTTGAGTTTTCAAATAAACTAAGATGTTCGGTAAGGTACTCAATAATTTGAATGTAACCGTCAGTATCTGTGACCATAATAACTTTACTTGCCTGTGCTTATAAAATGTAGTCTTGTTTAGTATAGCAGTTAGTGTCGCGTTTTTAGTTATTGAGAATCAATAGTTAGCGGTTTTATAAAAACCCTGTTAATAATAATCCATTATTGACAAGACGTTGTAGTAATTGACTTAATTACTATGACAATGTGGTAGGTACAACCATTAATACCGCACGTTGACCATTACCGACATTAGCATTAGGGAAAACAATACTCTCGCCTGGAAGGCTAGTACGGTACTCTTCACCGCTATCGTTTGATAGCAAGGTATTAACTGGATAATCAGTAAAGTTACTCGCTTCGTCCGCAATATACAGCTCAAATTTATCACTAACTTTAGTGATATCACCTAACGCTTTAAATAAATTAAAATCCTCATTATTAAAACTTTTTAGTGATATTATTGTATCGCTAATAAGAGCGCTTAGGTTATTTGTCATGACTTGGAAGTTAGTCATGTCATTGTCACCAAAGGCTCTTACTTTACCTAGCTCAACAGTAAAAGCATGCGCGGCAAAGTTTGCACTACTGAAGTAGGAGAATGTACCACTAGGGCCATGGCCAAATAAAATAGTGTTAACACCACAGCTAGCCATAAAGCTTAACTGTTCTTTATCCCATGGTTTATCGGCTTGATAAGGATAAATGGCAAACTTTTCATATTTAGAATTTCGAATAGCAGTATGTAGGTCGTAGTGGTAGTTAGTGACTTTACCATCACTAGCATCAGCGCCAGTGTTAAAGAAATCACGAACGTAGCCTTCTAACTTTTCTGCACGATATTTTTCAAAACAAGGTTCAATCTCTTGGTATTTACCACAAAATAATCGATTTAAATTTTCAGTTTGAAAGCGTTTTGCGATATTCATCGCAACAGGATTCCCCATAATTAATAGGGTACGGTGCTTAACTTGAACTTTTTGCGTAATAATATCACTAATTAACTGTTGTACTATTTCAATCGGCGCAGTTTCATTACCATGAATACCCGATGAAATAACAATACTCTTACTTGGCGTCGCCAGCTTTTCGTTAACTAGCCCAGCTTCAACACTTTCTGGTGCAACCATTTCAGGCTCAATCAAGAGAACACCAGTATCGAGCAAGCTAATTTTCGCTTTTTTGACCTTAAAACTTAATTGGTTATCGGTGCCCGTTTGAACAAAACCTTGCTCAAATTGGCGCGTTAACGCGATAAAGTCACCTTGCTCGACAAAGTAGCGATAAGCTTGGATAAAGTTATCAGCGCTAATGTCAGTAAGCTTTTGTGGTGTAAGAGTCTTGTTGTTTTGCATTTAGAATTTCATACCGGGCGTTAATGTTTCAGGTAAGCTAACTTTCTCTGCTTCTACTGAAGCGATAGGGTAGGCACAATAATCAGCAGCATAAAATGCGCTAGCTCTGTGGTTACCACTAGCACCAATACCACCAAAAGGTGCAGCACTGCTTGCACCAGTAATTGGTTTATTCCAGTTAACTATGCCTGCACGAATGCGAGTAAAGAAGTGATTGTAAGATGCTTCGCTGTCAGATAATAAGCCAGCAGATAAGCCAAAACCAGTATTATTGGCTTCATCAATCGCTTTATCGAAATCGGTGTAACGATATACTTTAACTAACGGACCAAAGTACTCTTCATCAGGGATATCAGCAATAATATCACTGACGTCAATAATACCGGGAGAAACAAAACCAGTACCGGCTTCTAGGTGCTTAAGTTCAACAATAGATGTTGCACCAAGCGCGAGTAATTTAGCTTGTGCATCGACTAAGCTAAGTGCCGCTTTTTCTGAGATCATAGAGCCCATAAACGGCTGTTCTTGATCATCAAAATAACCAATGGTTAAGTTTTTAGTGACTTCGATAAGTCGTGCTAAAATTGCATCACCTTGTTCATTTGCTTCAATGAATAAACGACGAGCACAAGTACAGCGTTGGCCAGTAGTTACAAATGCAGATTGCACAATATCGTGCACAACCGCATCAATGTCGCTAACATCTTTAACAACAAGTGGATTATTACCACCCATTTCTAGCGCCAAAATTTTACCCGGTTGACCAGCAAATTGTTCATGTAAGATATGACCTGTTGTAGAGCTACCGGTAAAAAACAAACCATCAATCATTTTATGGCTAGCAAGGGCTTTACCTGTTTCTACTTCACCTTGAACTAGGTTGATAACACCGTTAGGTAAACCAGCTTTTTCCCAAAGTTTTAACATTTCTTCTGCAACACGAGGCGTCAATTCACTTGGCTTAAATACAATAGTATTACCAGCAATTAATGCTGGCACTATGTGGCCATTTGGTAAGTGACCAGGGAAGTTGTAAGGACCAAAGATAGCAACAACACCATGAGGCTTGTGACGGATAAAGGCTTTAGCACCAGGCATTGGATTTTCTACCGTACCAGTACGCTCGTTGTAAGCTTTAAGTGAAATAGCTACTTTAGCTACCATTGCGCCTGCTTCACCGGTAGTTTCCCACTTTGGCTTGCCTGTTTCTAAAGCAATAGTTGTTGCTAACGCATCTTTGTTCTCAGCTAATAACTCAGCGAATTTTTTTACCACAGCAACACGTTCTTCTAGGCTAATATTTGCCCAGCTTTCAAATGCTTGACGAGCGCTTAGTACTGCATCGTTTACTTGAACTACATTGGCTGTTTTACCTTGCCAAATTACTTCATTACGAGCCGGGTTAGATGAACTAACATCATGACCTAAGCCTGCTTGCCATTGACCATTAATAAATTGAACTGGATTTGTGTGAGACATGGTATTTCCTTCTCATTGATAGTGGTGACAGAGAGGTTCTCCTGTCACCATTAATAATTTGATGAGTGACTAGTATCAGCCACCCTAAATCAGTAACTTGTGGTACTAAAACTAAAGACTAGTTTGAAATTAAACGGACCCATTCACCTTCATTGACCATTAAAGCATCTGCAACGTCTTGGCTAATCACAACTTGATTAGCCGTATCACGTAATGAAAGCGGCGCTTGAGTGGCCCTAAAGTCTGCAACTTTACTATTACAAATAATGTAATTATCTGTTGATTGCACTTCACCTATAATAACTTGGCAGCGCTTACTTTGATTTACAGTTCTAATACTGTTGATATGTGATTCAACGGTAGGGCCAGCATCAAAAATATCAACATAACCACGTCTTGCAAAACCTTCTGCTTCTAATAAACGCAGTGCAGGTACTGTTTTTGGATGAACTTTATTAATAACAGCTTGCGCGTCTTTGCTCAGCAAATTAACGTAAATTGGGTATTTAGGCATTAACTCAGCAATAAATTCTTTTTTACCTATCCCCGTCAAGTAATCAGCGGTAGGAAAGTCCATCGAGAAAAAGTGTTCTTCAAGCCAGTTCCAAAAAGGTGAACTACCATTATGATCTGATACACCTCGCATTTCTGCAATAATGGTGTCAGAAAAACGCTCTTTATGTTCTGCAATAAATAGAAAACGAAAACGAGATAGAAAACGACCATTACTATTTTTACGATGGCTATCACTTAAGAATAAAGTACAAATTTCACTAGCGCCGGTGTAATCATTACACAGTGATAATGTTTCTACGGTATTGTAAATATTCAGTTCGCGTGAGCTATGGACAACTTTACCCAAGTGATAATGATAAAAAGCATCATCTAAGCCTACCGCTGCCTCAATACCACTGGTTCCTACAACTTCACCTGTTTCGGTATCTTCCATGACAAAAAGATAGCCTTCATTACCTGCTTGACTCACTTCTTTAGAAAATGACTCTTCTGCATGACTAATACGTTGTTGAAGTAGTAGATCATTTACCGGTAGTGAAGTAAAACCGTGGCCAGAGTCTATCGCAATACGATATAGGTCTTCTTGGTCACTGTTTTTAATTGGACGTATAATGATCATAAATGCTCTCGAAGAATGGGAGTGGTATATACCAATAGACTAATTGACTACTTAATAAATCAGTCTATTGGTATTATCTGCTCAAACCTTGGCGGTGAAGCAGGTACTTTTTAGTATTAACTAAATTAAACTAAGCTAGCAACAGCTTTTTCAAAACGTGCTAACCCAAGGGTAATATCTTCATCAGGAATAACGAGTGAAGGGGCAAAGCGAATAATGTTTGCGCCAGCAATTAATACCATTAGGCCTTCGTCCATAGCAGCATTTAAAAATACTTTAGCTTTGCCTTGGTAGTTTTCGTTTAATACCGCACCAATTAATAAACCTTTACCACGGATTTCAGAGAAAACATTATATTTAGCATTAATCGCGTTTAAGCCAGTAACATAAATTTTAGCTTTAGCTTTGATACCCGCAAATACTTCTGGCGTGTTTACTGTATCTAGTACGGCTTCAGAAACAGCACAAGCTAATGGGTTACCGCCGTAAGTACTACCGTGAGTACCTATTTTAAGATGCTTAGCAATCTCAGTAGTGGTGAGCATAGCGCCGATAGGAAAACCGCCGCCTAAACCTTTAGCTGAAGTTAAAATATCAGGCGTTACTCCAAGATCCATATAAGCGTATAATTCACCTAACCGGCCAATACCTGTTTGTACTTCATCAAAAATTAATAGTGCGTTGTGTTGATTACATAAAGCACTAACACCTTTAATGAACTCATCTGTAGGCGCAACAACACCGCCTTCACCTTGTAATGGTTCAATCATTACAGCACACGTTCTATCAGAGATTAATGCTTTTAAGCTATCAAGGTTATTATATTCTGCATGGTCGATGTCACCTGGTTTAGGACCAAAGCCATCAGAATAAGCTGTTTGACCACCCACAGTTACGGTGAAGAAAGTACGGCCATGGAAACCTTGTTTAAAAGCAATAATTTGCGATTTATTGGTACCATGTACGTCTAATGCCCAACGACGAGCTAACTTAAGTGCGGCTTCGTTTGCTTCAGCACCTGAACTACAAAAGTAAACTTTTTCTGCAAAAGTATTATCAACTAATTTTTTAGCTAAACGTAACGCTGGTTCGTTTGTTTGAACATTTGATAAATGCCAGATTTTCTCGCCTTGCTCTTTTAAAGCACCCACTAATGCTGGATGACAGTGACCAAGAGCACTAACGGCAATACCGCCAGCGAAATCAATATATTCTTTGTCTTGTTGATCCCACACTCGAGAGCCTAGACCGCGAACGGGAATAACCGATGAAGGTGCATAGTTTGGCACCATTACATCATCAAATAAGCCGCGTTCAACTGAAAAATGTTCTGACATTTTAAAATCCTCATTTATAAGTGGGTAATGTTTTTAACAGCTTACTGTATTATTTAGAGATTGCTCAACTAATCGCTAATATATTGCGATAAATAACTACTGTCTGTTAAAAGTAGACCGATAGTATGACAGAAAACAGACGTCTTGTCTTGTTGTGCTCGTCTGCAGCCCCGATAAAACAAAGGCTTAGCTACTTTTATTCATTAAAAATGAATATTTATCGCTTCTTGTTTTTTTGTTTAAATCAGGGGGATAATTGAAGGAGTAGTGCTGGCTTGATAAAATCGATCAAGATGATCTTTTAATAATTAACCAGAAAAAATTTATAAAAAAATTGGCATAGGGTCGTAATCTAGCGCTAAAAGAAAGGATGTAGCTCCCTAGAATTTATTTATGGTCTAATTAAAGTTAAGTTTGATGTGGTCAATATCACTTTTTTTCAGTAGCGTTATTTCTGCAGGTGTTAAATTAACCACATTGAATAAAATTTTACTTTCTTCACTATCAATAAGGCCTTCTTTCACTAAAACGCGAAATGCAACGTAAGCTTTAGTTTTAGCGATAATTTGTGCTATGGGGTGCATTTTTTCAATACTTTCAGCGTAGGCTAAATCAAAAATAGGCACTGTTATAGCTAATCGCTTAAATTGCATTTTTTCAATTAAATCAGCAGAAAGTTGGGCGCTTCTCATCACAAGTTGCTCGAGTAGTAGTTCTTCACTCGCTTCAATTTTTGTTAAAACATTATACAAACGTTTATCTTTACTTTCAAAAGCTTCGCGTACTTCTTTTTTATAAATATCACTGAATGTTGTTAAATAGCAGCGAGTAACGGCAAGTCTACCTATATTTGACAACATAGCGGTGGTAAATGCGGTGAATTCATCAAGCCCTTGCGCTTTGGCTAATACGCGAGAAGCTAGTGCAATTGATAAACTATCATTCCATAATTTTCTTTTCATTAGACCATAAGGCGCGGTGCTTTTTGGTAACCAATGTTTAAGAGTAAAGGTAGGCATGACTAACTTTAAGTTATCTAATCCAATATAACTTAATGCTAATTTAGCATCTGTTACTTGCACGTCTGCTCGCTTTAGGTATTGTGGTTTGTTAACTAAGTTTATTAAATCAGTGACTAACCAAGGTAATGAAGCCGCAAGGTTTTTAATTTGGTTAACTGACGCTGCACGCGCAGATAAAATATCGAGAATAGCAGGACAGGCATCGTCAATACCTAAAATATGATGGTAAAGGTGCTCTTTATTATCAAAGTCACTATTAATTTTCGTACGAACTCGGTTAAAAAAGCTTTGTTCAGTTTGCTTACGAAAATGTTGTTCACCATGTTGAGCAATAATCTTCTCTTGTTCTGCTTGTACTTCTACTGACAACAACTCTCGGCGTCGGTTTTTTTGCTCACTACCTTGATGATCAACCATAGCAATCTTACCACTTTGCTTTTCAGCAAAATCTTTACCTATTGAGAGGCTAATAGCGCGTTGGTATATAGTAGCGACAGCTTGATTGTTTACAAAAATTTGCATAGAGACTTTATTATTTACCTATTGAGAGACTAATAGCTCGTTACTATATAGTAACAACAGCTTGAATGTTTTCAAAAATATGCATAGATATATTAGTATTTATCTAGAGAATGGAATTTAACATTTTAGCCTTCAGCATGCAAACCACTCTAGTTGAAGCATATTAATTACTAAAAGGTTAGAAATACATTAAGTCTAACGGTTAAAGGCAAACAAAGTATTACTTTATTTACCTTTAATCTAAATAAATTACTTATTACTTATAGAATACTTCTCAAATTGCGTAATAAAATTAGCTAATAAATTTTGCCCTTGTTCTGTGAGTATCGATTCGGGATGAAATTGGACACTACTAATTGCGAGAGTTTTATGTTCTAGCGCCATAATCTCATCAACATCACCTTGTTCATTTTGGCTCCATGCCGTCATAGTGAGTTCTGTGGGTAGTGATTTTTTGTTGACAATTAATGAATGGTAACGAGTAACTTGTAACGGTAGATTCAATTTGCTAAATAAGCCTTGTTGATTATGGATAATCTTAGAAGTTTTACCATGCATTACTTTTTCTGCTTTTTCTACCTTTGCGCCAAAGTGTTGCGCAATGCATTGATGTCCTAAGCAAACACCTAATAAAGGTATTTTACCCGCGAACTCTTTCACCACAGCGAGGGAAATCCCAGCAGAATCAGGATCACAGGGACCTGGTGATATAACAATATATTTAGGTTTTAATTGCTCAATTTGTTGAAGGCTAATTTCATTATTTCTATAGACCACAACTTCTTGACCTAATGCTTGAAAATAATGCACTAAATTAAAAGTAAAGGAGTCGTAATTGTCGATCATCAATAACAAAAAAAATCGCCTAACATCTAATAAAACACATGGCTATTCTAATACTTTTATTAAGGTGGGGCAATATAATGATAGGATAAAATCATAGAGTAAAAAATAATAAACTAACATGCGCGGTATGCTTTTTTTATGACCCTGTAACAGATGTTGTGTAACTAGCTTAGGCTCCCTAAACTGCGGTTTTTAACTCAAAAGCTAACTTCCGCTTTTGGCTATCAGTTGACATAACGAGTAGAAAAACTTAATGTCTTCTTAGGATGCTCATGAGTCAGTCACGTTTGATTAATCGAATGTCTATTCGCCTCTATGTGACATAAATGGTATTTTTATTTCTGATAGGATAAATTTAAGTTTGAAGTTATTTTGTAAAGGCTAAAGCAATGAAAGAGAAAAGAGCTATCGATACAGTCCCAAATTTTTTAATTAAGTCAACTAAAAGCATTGCCTTAGTATCTGCTGTCACTATCGCCCCGTTTGGTGTTATTAATATTTATCAAGAGCAATATTTACTGGCGCTAGGTATTTTTTTTCTTGTTTGCCTTTATTCTCTCGCAGCATATAAATGTCACCAGAACAAATATAGTCTACCACTTAGTCTCTTTGGTGTTGCTCCCGTTATTACCTTAATCTCTGCTTTTGCATTATATAAAATAGGTATCGCCGCTTCATTCTGGTCCTTCCCAGCAATATTTGTATTATATTTTGTACTGCCATTACGTTTTGCTGCCGTGATAAATATTATCTTTTTGGTTGGTATATTACCCATTTCCTTTAATGCAATGGCAATGAACGAATTTACTAGGTTTTATATGATATTAATTGGTACCAGTGGCTTCGTTTTTATGTGTATAAAAGAAATAGAAAGTCAGCAGAGTTGGCTTACCAAGCTATCCAATACCGATGTATTAACGGGTCTAAATAATCGCGCGTTACTCGATCAAAGTCTTGAACAGGCAATTCATCTTAATCGCAGATACAAAACGTCGATGACATTGTTAATTATTGACCTTGATCACTTTAAAAAGATTAATGACATTTTTGGTCATACCACTGGTGATGATGTACTTAAACAAGTAGCTATTTTAATGCGGAATAACTTCAGAGTCCCTGACATTATATTTCGTATCGGTGGCGAAGAATTTTTAGTATTGTTAAATGGATCAGATACCTCAAATAGTGAAATGGTTGCTGAGCGGTTTCGTCAATCCATTGAAATATATGAATTTATACCTAATCACAAGGTTACGGCAAGCATTGGAGTTTGCGAATTAAAAGCCCATAACAGCGCAAAAGACTGGATCTCAGAATGTGATCAAAGGTTATACGCCGCAAAAGTGGATGGCCGCAACAAAGTCGTCTGTGCATAGTATCGACTAGGGTATAGACTTCTCCCATCTCGCGCAGGAGCGTAAATACATAAATCGTATA
>JBKEHN010000131.1:0-9530 GCA_046710905.1 Colwellia sp. | reverse complement strand
TTACTTGACTCCGTGTCGGGCCAAACGTCAGTAATTGAAGAGCCACTTGATGAAAAAGTCGAAGATGTTGATGTAACAGATCCTGATGATATTGATGCTTTACTTGAATCGATGTCGGGTAATGTGCCAGCTATTCAACAAGGGGTAAAACAAGATTTTACCGAGGCAATGAGTCAACCAAACTCTGATATGGGAATGGACGAAGCAAGCGATATTTATAAGGCAAAGGAAAAAGATAGTACGTTAAGCGCTGAAGAGCAGAGTCTTCAAGATGAAATAGCAGAGAATGAAGCAAAAATTGCTGAGTTTACTGCTGAATATGTAACTCCATTTCTTACCGCGGACTTTAGCGGTATTATGTCTAAGGAAAGTGACGCTGAGTTAGAGCCTGAAACAAGAGAAATTGATGGATTAGGTGATGATTTAGACATTGACGCACTGATTGCTGATTCTTTTAGTAAAGATGAAGTCTCAGAAAATATTCAACAAGATGAAATAGAAGATAATGAAGCTGATGAGTTAGGTGATGATTTAGACGCCAAGCAACTTTTAACTGATTCTCTTGAGGGTAGTGTGGAGCAGCCAGAAGATACATTACTTGACGCCATAGTCTTGTCACCTGACTTCAATGATGAAGATATTTTAGCTGAATTATTAGCTGAAACAGCAGAATCAGATGATAAAAAACTTAATAATACCGATGAACTAGAGGTTATTGAAGAGTTAAATGATGTTGATTTTGATGAACTTTTAGCTAATATTGGCGAGGAATTAGCGTCTATAACAGATGATGAGGTTGGACTAACTCTTGATGAGATTGGTGACGATTTAGTTGGTAATAATCTTATCGACGACAAGATCCAACGTATTGAAAAATTAGAGCCAACAGAAGATTATGTCTCTGTTGATGATCTTCTCTCTGAAAGTTTAGAACAGGTAGATGAAGTAGAGCCATACGAAAAAACTAATATTGATGTAGGCTTAGGACAATTCTCTCAAAATGAGAGTGGTGTTGATGTTGATGAAAATAGTTCTATGACTAGTCAATTAGATTTAGCAAAAATGTATATAGAAATGAATGATGAAGAAAATGCTCAAGTGATCTTACAAGAGATAATTTCAACGGGCGATGTTATCCACAAAGTTGAAGCACAAGAATTATTAGATTCATTATAAGGTTTTTAATATAAACGAACAGCAATAGCCTAACTGCATAAAATAAAGGATAATACGTAGCGAAAATAATCTCCTCACTAGAAAAGGCGGGTTTGCATGCGTTATGCGTTAGGCATTGAGTACGATGGTAAAAATTATTGTGGTTGGCAACGCCAAAATAATGTTATTACGGTACAAGAAAAGTTAGAAAAGGCATTATCGATAATTGCCGATGAACCAATCGCGGTTGTTTGTGCAGGCCGTACCGATACCGGGGTAAATGCGACCAACCAAGTGATTCATTTTGATACTGCAAAAAAACGCCAAGATACTGCCTGGACATTAGGTGTAAATACACATTTACCTTTAGATATTGCTGTTGCATGGGTAAAAAAAGTTGATGACGAGTTTCATGCTCGCTTCAGTGCCACGGCTCGTAATTATCGTTATATCATTTATAATAAACCGCTTCGATCTGCAATATTAAGTCATGGTATAAGCCATTGCCACTATGCCTTAGATGAAAATCTTATGCAGCAAGGCGCCGATTTTCTTCTGGGAAAACATGACTTTACCTCCTTTAGAACAGTGCATTGTCAGTCCCATTCTGCCATCCGTACAGTCAAGCATTGTCGTGTGACACGGCAAGGGGATTATCTTGTGGTCGATATTAAAGCTAATGCTTTTTTACACCACATGGTACGAAATATTGTTGGTAGTCTAATGCGTGTTGGTCAATCACAAGAAACACCTCAGTGGATGAAAGATGTCTTGTTAGCTAAGAACCGCTGTGTTGCAGGGGTTACAGCACCACCAGAAGGACTCTATTTTGTCGATGTTGATTATCCAACTAACTTCGATTTACCCAAAAGTCGTCTAGGTCCATTATTTTTATAGGTACAAGTTTTATAGGTGAAGTTTTTATTAATAAAAAGATTAGTTTAATTACTACTATTTACTGAGCAGACCAGTTTTTTCTATATTGTATGGGTTATAGTATGGTTTAATAAGCAGTTTACAATTATACCCGTTCTACTTGAAGATGTAGGATTCGGCTGGAATTATAAACGCCTTTAGGTAAGGTATTGATTGAAGGAAATAGTTATCCTATTGCCGAAATCAATAACGCAGTATAAAGCATTTATAAACTAGTCCTTTGGGGAAGCCTGAGCAAACCATACCCGTCGTCACATTTTTTTTAAGGAAATAACTCTTAAAAATAAAATGTGCCTTGATTATGATTGGCTCAGATTTCCTGAAACGAACATCTTCAAGAGGAATGGGTATAGACTAGTTTGAAATAGAGTTTGGTGGAGTATATCCATCAATAAACCGACAGATATTTCGTTGCAACAGGCCAAAATAAAATTATGAGCTGGATAGAAAAAATTCTCCCGAAAGCAAAAGCTACACAAAAAAGTAACATTCCTGAAGGGGTATGGAGTAAATGTTCTTCATGTAATTCTGTGCTTTATAAAGCTGAATTAGAGCGTCAAATCTCAGTATGCCCTAAATGTGATCATCATATGCGTATTAGTGCACGTAAACGTATTGATAGCTTTCTTGACCAAAACAATCGTATGGAATTAGGTGAAGAGTTTGAAGCACAAGATATTTTAAAGTTTAAAGACTCTAAACGATATAAAGACCGTCTTAGTGCCGCTCAAAAAAATACCGGTGAGAAAGATGCACTTGTGGTAATGAAGGGTGAGCTACATGGTATGCCAGTTGTTGTTGCTGCATTTGAGTTTGGCTTTTTAGGTGGCTCAATGGCCTCTGTCGTTGGTGCTCGTTTTGTTAAGGGTGCAGAATACTGTTTAGAGCATAATATACCATTGATATGTTTCTCTGCTAGCGGTGGTGCTCGAATGCAAGAAGCACTTTTTTCTTTAATGCAAATGGCAAAGACTAGTGCAGCTTTAGCTAAATTGAGTGAAAACGGTTTACCTTATGTATCTGTATTAACCGACCCAACGATGGGTGGTGTATCTGCAAGTTTGGCTATGTTGGGTGATATTAATGTTGCCGAGCCTAAAGCACTTATTGGTTTTGCTGGCCCACGTGTTATCGAACAAACTGTTAGAGAGAAATTGCCCGAGGGTTTCCAACGTAGTGAATTCTTATTAGAAAAAGGGGCTATTGATATGATCATTGATCGCCGTGAAATGAGAATTACTCTAGCGCGTATGTTAGGTAAGTTTATGGGTCAACCTAGTGTTGTTTCGTAATCAGTATCAGCGTATAGCCGTTATTATCTCTTTTACTTAAATCACTTGTTGATCGAATAAATGTCAAAATACAATGCAAGCCACTATCAAGATTTTACTCATCTCGATCAGTGGCTTTATTATTTAGAAAACCTACATAGTAGTGAGATAGATCTTGGGTTATCTCGGATTAGTAAAGTCGCAGAGCGTTTAGTTATTGATTTAAGTTTTGCTAAGGTTATTACTGTTGCGGGTACTAATGGTAAAGGTACCACCTGTGCTTTTATTGAAAATGCCTTACTTAGCTACGATAATATAGTTTCACAGCAAGGTGTTGCTGTTTATTCTTCTCCTCATATTGAACGCTTTAATGAGCGACTGCGAATAAATAAACAAGATGTGGTAGATAATGTACTAATTGATGCTTTTAAACGAATTGAAGATGCCCGAAAAGACATATCTCTAAGTTATTATGAGTATACAACATTGGCTGCACTGCTAGTGTTAATGGATGTTAAGCCGAGCTTTATTATTCTTGAGGTTGGCCTCGGTGGCCGTTTAGATGCAACCAATATTATTAATGCCGATATCGCGGTGATTACTACTATCGATCTCGACCACCAAAGTTATCTAGGTAATGATCGAGAAAGTATTGGTTTTGAAAAAGCTGGCATTATGCGACAAAAGCAAGATATTGTTATTGGTGATACTAATGTACCTAACTCAGTATTAGCCCATGCTAATAAGCTGCAGGCATTGCATGGAGAAAGGCTATATTTACGTGGTCAAGATTTTATTATTAATAATGGTTCATCAAAGTGGGACTGGCGAACTATAAAAACACAGCTAACAGAATTAACACCAACTTATATCCCTCGCGATAATGTGGCAACAGCGCTAATGGTATTAGAAAAGCTTAATCTGACGCTTACCACTCACTTTGTAAATAAGGTGATTTCAATAACTAAGGTTGCAGGTCGAACAGAGTTAATAAAACAGCTAGATCATTGTGATGTTATTCTTGATGTAGGACATAATCCACAAGCGACACGTTACCTAGCTAGTTATCTTAAGCAAGTAAAAAAACAAGCCAACTATCAAAATATCTATGCGGTAGTTTCTATGTTGAGCGATAAAGATATTAGTGCGAGTTTACAACCGCTCAGAGATGATGTCGATTTTTGGTATACTGGAGCACTAAGCGTGCCAAGGGCTGCTACACTAAAAACGATGGCAAGTAAGTTAGCACTATTTACTCAAACTGCAAATTGTTTTGACAATGTCGATGAGGCCTTTAAAATGGCGAATAAGCAAGCGAGTAAGACTGACTTGATTCTTGTTTTTGGTTCTTTTTTTACTGTTGCTAAAATCAGATCTAAACTAACTATTTGTTAGTAGGGTCTATTCATTTACCGAATAAATTAGTCCGCTTAGTATTAGTTATATTTAATTAGGAGTATCTCTTGTCTACACCATTTCAAAATCGCCTTGTCGGAACTATTATTGTTGCAGCAGTGGTGATTATTTTCTTACCTGACTTACTTGATGGTGAGAAAAAATTATACCAAGATGATTTTGAAGCTATTCCTACCACCGAGGTATTTTCGGGTAAATTAACTCATAAAGCATTCCCTGAAGATAAATTACACCAAAAAAATATCACGCCAATCTCAAATGAAAAAGCTATTGATAAGGTCATTAGTGAAAACCTAGCGCCAGAATTAACTAAAGAAGTTGCTAAAGAAAAAGACAATATAGTAAAAAATACAGTATTACCTGCCGTTAAACTACCGGTAAAAATAGCTAGAAAAGAAAAAAAACCTTTGCCAGAAAAAGCTATTGCTAAAGAAGCCTGGGTTATCCATTTAGGTAGTTTTAAAAATAAAGACAATGTTGTACAGTTATTAGAAAAATTAAAAGCTAAAGGTTATATAGCTTTTACTAAACTCATAAAAACCAAGCAAGGTACATTAACTAAAGTTATTATAGGGCCTGAATTGATAAAATCATCGCTGATTAAAAAGTTACCTGCATTAAATAAACTCACCGGTATTCAGGGTAAAGTTGCGTATTTTAAGCCAAATAAATAACAGGATTTTATAAAATGTTAGGCATTATTTGAGGTATTCTGATAGAATATCCGCCTCTAATTTAGAGAAACTCAACGAGAAACTCAAGTTATGGTTTGGATAGATTACACCATTTTGGCCATTATAGGCTTATCAACACTGGTTAGTTTGATACGAGGCTTTGTAAAAGAAGCGGTATCTTTAGTTATTTGGATCGGTGCTTTTTTTATTGCCAGCACCTTTTATGCAAACCTCGCTAATCTATTAACGAATATTTCTGATCAATTCTTGCGAAATGCTGCAGCCGTTGCCATTCTTTTCATAACAACGCTAGTACTTGGCGCTTTACTTAATTATCTTATTGGACAATTAGTCAGTAAAACAGGACTTTCTGGTACAGACCGTATACTAGGGCTAGTTTTTGGCGCACTCCGAGGCGTACTTATCATAAGTTCATTGATATTTTTTGTTGATGCTTTTACTGGTGTAGAAAATACACCATGGTGGAAAAGTTCTCAATTAATTCCAGAATTTAAATTAGTCGTAGAGTGGTTTTTTGAATACCTTAAAGGGTCATCAAGTTATATAACCTAGTTGTTGTTAGTAATAAATAGGTTAATGCGGAGTAAGTCCGTATACAGTAATTTTATAAGATATTATTTCAATATCCTCTAATTCAATATTTATACCATGGTTAACGTCATTCTAAGCAAGTGCCTTAGTCAAATAAATATTGTCAGTGTTTTTTTGTGGAGAGAATTTTATGTGTGGCATTGTTGGTATTGTCGGTAAAACCCCTGTTAGTCAGCATATTTATGACGGATTAACGGTACTTCAGCATCGTGGTCAAGATGCTGCAGGTATCGTAACCATTCATAATAATACCTTTAGGTTGAGAAAAGGTAATGGTTTAGTGAAAGATGTTTTTCATACTCGCCATATGCTTCGTTTGCAAGGTAACATCGGTATTGGTCATATTCGCTATCCTACTGCAGGTACTTCTAGTTCTTCAGAAGCGCAACCTTTTTATGCAAACTCACCATTTGGATTATCATTAGCCCATAATGGTAACTTAACCAATGCGGAAGAATTAAGAACATGGTTATTTAACGAAGCACGACGTCATGTTAATACCACTTCAGATTCTGAAGTTTTACTTAATATATTGGCACATGAATTACAGCAAAGTAAAAATATTACTCTTACTCCCGATGATATTTTTACAGCGGTAGCAAAAGTACATAAACGTGTTCGTGGCGCATATGCCACGGTAGCACTGATTGTTGGTCATGGTATGATCGCTTTTCGTGACCCCAATGGTATCCGTCCTTTAGTATTTGGTAAGAGAGAAACTGAATTAGGCATAGAATACATGGTTGCCTCTGAATCAGTTGCGCTAGATGCCTGCTCTTTTGATTTTGTCCGTGATGTTGCCCCGGGTGAAACAATTTTCTTTTCTGAAAGTGGTAAAATTCACAGTCAGCAATGTGCAGAAAACCCTATTTACAGCCCGTGTATTTTTGAGTTTGTTTATTTTGCACGTCCAGATTCTACTATGGATAAAATGTCTGTTTACGCATCACGGGTAGAAATGGGAACTAAGTTAGGTGAGAAAATAGCGGTAGAATGGCAAGATGTCGATATTGATGTTGTTATTCCAATCCCTGAAACATCATGCGACATTGCTTTACAAATAGCACATCATCTTGACTTACCTTATCGTCAAGGCTTTGTTAAAAACCGTTATATCGGTCGTACTTTTATTATGCCAGGTCAAGAACAGCGTAAAAAATCGGTACGTCAGAAGCTTAACGCTATTACTACCGAGTTTAAGGGTAAAAATGTTTTACTTGTAGATGACTCTATTGTTCGTGGAACAACTTCTGAACAAATCATTAATATGGCGCGTACTGCCGGTGCTAAAAAAGTTTATTTTGCTTCAGCAGCCCCAGAAGTAAGATTTCCTAATGTTTATGGTATTGATATGCCCAGTGCAAATGAATTAATTGCACATGGTCGTGAGTTAGATGATATTTGTGATTTAATTGGCGCAGACAAGTTAATCTACCAATCTATTAGCGATTTAATCGCTGCCGTTGGTAAAGGTAATCCAGAAATCAAAACCTTCGATACATCAGTATTTGATGGTAACTATGTAACTAATGATATTAATCATGAGTATTTAGAAAGGTTAGATGCGTTACGTAATAATACTAATAAAGAAGAGTCAGATAAAAATGCTGATTCTATTATTGATATGTATAATGAAGGTGCCGAGTAGTATTTATAGTAAATAACAGCATAATGACTTAGCTGCCTTTACTTGTTGTTGCAAAATTAATCGGATATAAAAAAAGCCTTACTTCTATTATAGGAATAAGGCTTTTTTATTTTTTAAATGACTATTAAGTGGATAATAAGCGATTTAGTTGGCTCGTTTATTCTTTAAAAATACTAAGAAACAAATTCAGGACCAAATCCCATTGTCCACATCATAGCTGTAAATGCCATTAAGGTAACTAATAAGACTAAACCGGCTGTCACGACTGAGCTTGAGTAGATAAAACCTTTTTCCTCAGGGATATTCATCATAATAGGTACGCCTGAATATAACAGATAGATGGAATAAGCTACTGCAGCAATACCTGCTAAGGTAACAAACCATAAAACAGGAAATAAAGCGGTAATACCTACCATGAGCATCGGTGTTGCAGTATATGCAGCAAGTTCTAGGGCTTGGACAAAGCCAGGTTTTGAGTCAAAAGTCTTAGCCATCCATTGAATGAGGTAGGCTAAGGCAAACACACCAATAACTAAGCTAAAGTACATGCTAATAGCCATTATTTGAGCACTAGCAACACTTATTTTAATTGGATCACCTACTCCAATAGTCCAACCAATATAAGCCGCAGCATAATAACTGCATATCACTGGTATCAGCGCTATTGTCAATATATGCATCAAACTATAACTTAAGCTTTCATGGCGTTTTTCAATCACATGCCATTCTTTTTTAGGATGGGCATACAGCCCCCATATGTGGTTTAGTATCATAATCAATCCTCTCGCACGTAAGTATTCGACCAGTACTTTGTAGTTAAAATAAATAACTAGAAATATTTAAGCTATTAGTACTATTATTATTATTACTGCCTTATTTATGAAAGATATAAGCCGCTCAGTCAAGTGTTGATTGAAAAATAAATAATAAAGCTCTATAGAATGTGTTTTTAATAATTTTATGCGATAAGGAAGATTATTTAACTTAGCTATCGTTAACTGACTTTTATCTATACTACTGACATCACTTCAATACTATAGCCGTTCCACTTAAATATGCAGGTTTTAGCTGGAATTATAAACGCTTTTAGGCAATACATTGATTGAAGAGAATAGTTATCCTATTGTCGAAATCAATAACGGAGCATAAAGCGTTTATAAACCTGCCCTTTGGGGAAAGCCTAAGCAAACCATACATATCGTTATATTTATTTTTAAGGGAATGACCCTTAACAAAAAAATGTGCCTTGATTATTATTCGCTCAAGTTTTCTAAAGCGTGTATCTTCGAGCCGAACGGGTATATGCCGGCGATAGTTTCTGTTTCAGCGTAATAAGTCAGATTAACTCTTTGGCCTTGCAAGCTTTGGTACAGGTTTTACGTTTATATTTGAAGGGGACGTCGAAGTTACCTAACATAAGTGTATTGATTATCCAGTCATCACTATCTGGTTGTATATGAGAAGCAACTCACATATATTCGCTATGTATCAACTGATGGTATTTTTATTAAGTTTTTGAGCCACATTCTTACTTGAAAGCTTATTTTTTTTAATTGAGGGCATTAATTTAATCTATGTCAGATAAAAAACCGATTTTGCTAGTATCTCAATAAATAGACTTTTAAAATAGCGCATATAAAAATATTTACTCAAAAAAACTAAGCGATAAAGCTGAGATAAACAGATGACTGAAGCAGAGCAACTATTAATACCGATATTAAACTTTTTATCGTGCGAGACACCTGAGTCTTGGATAAATGAGGCGAAGAAAAAGGAAAATTTACCAATAATTTTACGAGACCATCTTGCCTGTGAGCT
>JBKEHN010000130.1:0-9537 GCA_046710905.1 Colwellia sp. | reverse complement strand
TAGAAAATATGTTGCCTGTAATTAGCTTGTTAAACGGTGTTGCTATCAGTAAACAAGTCGTTAACTTACAAGCAGTGGTCACTGATGCTGAAGGCGATGAGCTTAACTATAGCTGGGAGCAAATAGATGGCCTTAGTGTTGATATTGGTACTGCTAGTTCAGATACGCTGAGCTTTACCGCGCCAGAGGTCATCGAGGGCACTGATTTAAGGTTTATGTTAACTGTGCACGATGGTAGAGCAAGTAGTTCAGAAGAAGTTAAAGTGACAGTGACAGCTGAGTCTGTGATTGATACAGACCCTCAAGGCGGCTCTTTTGGTTGGTTACTTAGCTTAGTGGCGCTCATTGGTTTAGCTCGTCGTAAATTAAATAATTAGCTATGTTAAGCAAATAAGCTAAACTCGACTAGGGTAAAGCATCTTGAGTTTACTACTTATTAGCCAATTCCATCTTCAGTTGTTGATGGAATTGGCTTTTTTATGCGTAAGCTAAATCCTGCTTAGCTATATCAGGTAATTCGTTATTCTTGAAGAAGTGAACCAGAAGCCATATTATTTAGTGCGTTTTTAGGGCATGGCCCTTCGATTTAAATACTTAGAAAATGACAACTCACTTAGTCTCTATAGAACCTTTAATCCTCAATCGTTATTTTTTATATATAAAGTTATCTTTATTACTGTCTTGTTTAGTATTACTGATTCTATTTATTTTATATTTTAAATATAATTTATTGCTATTTTTTATTAGTTTTGTATTTTTTTCTATAATGCTTTAGTTATTTTATCGTTAGCTTTTCACAAAATATTAGTGTATGTTTATATGCAATGAGTCAGTAACTTTTATGTCTTTAAATTTTTTAAGGTAAAGTAAGTAGCTAAAGTATTGAAAAGTATTCTGATTTCATGGTTGGTGTAAAGCTTGTATAGGAAGCTGTGGTGACGGTAATTGTATCTTTGTCAATTGAAGCCTTTTTAAAAAGGTACTAATAAACAGGGAATATATTTTATGAAAGATAAAATTTTAAATACTGTATTAGTTGTTGGCAGTTCTTTAGCAAGTGTTATGACGAGTGTTGCCAACGCTGGCTTGATTATTAATGATAGTTCAGATGGCTTTGTCACCGATACAGTGACTGACTTTAACTGGTTAGACATGAGTTATAACGCTAATAAGTCATTTAATGACGTCAGCGGATTATTATTTAGAGATAAGATAGTTGATAGTTTAGGTGATGGTAGCGGGCAAGTAGGTGCTGAATCTGGAGTGTTAGTTATGTTAATGCATCAGTCGTATATTGGTGTTGATAACTATGGCTTCACTGTTGATGAGCCTATTGTATCGAGAAATTTAATAAAATATTTCAGTTTGGTAGAATTAAAATCTTGGCTAACACCAACAATTCAGTTAACAGCTCATGGGAATACTCAATCGATGGTTCGTCGCTATACCAGCGATATCGGAGCCGTTAATAGCAAAAATTATGGTCATCATGTGACGATTCAATTCGGTGGTAATTCAGTACATGAACCTAAAGGTAGAAGTTATCCAGTGGTTGATAGTTTTGGTAGAGTAGAATCTCAAGCAAAAGGTTATTGGAACACTTTTTAGTGCGTAAACCTACCGATGCAACTGAAGTATCGAAGCCAACTTCTTTAGCCATTTTCGCTTTAGGCTTTTTAGGTCTAATGTCATGTAAAAAGCAAGCATAATACTGAGTCGCTATTAGTCATATATGGTTAATAGCGTTTTTATTTATTTTTATTAACTCTAACGGGAAAAGTTTGTTGAAATTCACTCATCTAAAAAAATTTTCAGTAGCAGTTTTTTTGATACTTACTGCTACGGTATCGTTTAGCAGCTTAGCTCAACCTCAGCAGCCTAATATAATTCTTATTATGACCGATGACCAAGGTTATGGGGATATTGGTATCAATCAAAATCCAGTGCTTAATACCCCCAATATTAATCAACTAGCTAGTGAAAGTGTCAGTTTTACTAATTTCCATATGGATCCCACTTGTTCTCCTAGTCGTGCGTCATTACTTACTGGGCAATACTCAATGAGAACAGGAGTTTGGCATACCATCATGGGGCGCTCTTTACTACCAACTGAACATGTCACCTTAGCTGAGTCTTTACAAACTGCGGGTTATAAAACCGCGATGTTTGGTAAATGGCATCTTGGTGATAATTATCCTTTTAGACCGGAGGACCAAGGCTTTGAACAAACCTTAATTCATGGCGGTGGCGGTGTTGGTCAAACACCAGATTACTGGGGCAATACTCAATTTGGTGATACCTATTTCCGTAATGGTAAAGCCGAGCGTTTTGATGATTATGCTACGGACGTATGGTTTGATGAAGCTATCAAATTTGTCGATGAAAATAAAGACAGTGAGCAGCCATTTTTTGCCTATATATCTACTAACGCCCCGCATACTCCGTGGCGTGCACCTGATGCCTATGTAAAGCACTACCTTGATAAAGGTTTGCCGAAAAAGCTAGCCTTGTATTATGCCATGATCACTCATCTTGATGAACAAGTAGGGCGATTACGAGCCAAGCTTGAAAATGAAGGCATTACTGATAATACCTTATTAATCTTTACCACTGATAATGGTTCAACTATGAACAGTAAACGTAAAGACGCTTTTGGCAAAGATGGTTTTAATCGCTTTTTTGCTGATATAACAAAAAAAACACAATATAAAGATTGGTCATATAATGCGGGTATGAAAGGTTTTAAATCTTCAGTTTATGAGGGGGGCCATAGAGTACCACTCTATATTCATTGGCCTAATGGTGACTTAGGTAAGTCTCGTACAATAAATAACTTAACTGCGCATATTGATTTGATGCCAACCTTACTTGATGCCGCCAAAGTAGAAAAAACCAATGCGGCTATAGATGGCGCAAGTTTATTACCACTGTTGCAGCAAGGAAAAATACTTAAATCAAGGACAATCTTTGTCACTAACCAACGCGTTGATATTCCTAGTAAAGATCGTCCGACAGTAGTGATGACTGACCGCTGGCGTTATGTATTACATGCTGAACATAACTTAAGTGAGTTATTTGATATTCAAAAAGATCCAGCGCAAAAAGTTAATGTTGAAGATCAGTTTCCACAAGTAGCTACAAAGCTAAAAGCTGAGTTTGAGCAATGGTGGAGTAGTGTTACGACAAACGGCACTAAGCGTCAGCGCATCATTGTCGGCAGTGAACATGAAAACCCAGCCCGTTTAACCGGTATGGATTGGATGGAGGCCAAATCTGAACGTGAAGTACCTTGGTTCCCAGGATTTTCTCGTCCTCAAGATGCATATGAAGGAGCTAGCTGGATGGGCCGTGAAACAAAGTTTTCACGCTTACCTTGGTATCTAGCGGTTGAACATTCAGGGCAATATCAAATTGCCTTGTACTTAAAAGATAAACCAGCCAGTCATCCAATTGACCGAAAGTTTGCCATCTTAGAAATTGATGGTAAACGTGAAGTATTGCCGGTGACTCAACTCGCCAATGGTGTTAATTTTGAGCGCGTATTAACTAAAGGTCATATCAAACTTAAAGGTTGGTTTGCTGATGATCAAGCCGGTCAGAAAAATGTTGTGCCAGCTTTTTATGCTTATTTAACCAGAAAGTAATTTTCAGCCTTATAAGTATTAGTAGAACGACAACGAATAATATCATACGCTATTATTTTAAGGTTTATTACCTTTGAATTCCTAACGATTTTTATTACCGCTGTCGTTTTATCATCAACTTAATTTCAGTGATAAATCTTAGCAAAGTTCACTATTAAATAATGTAAGAGAGCAATATGTTATACACTAGCAAAAAATATTTATTATTACTGAGCTGTATTTTACAGCTTGCTTTGGTGAGTAACTCAGCTGTGGCTGCCGATGAATATGTTTCAATACAAGAATACCTTAATCAACTTGCCGAGCAACAAAAGCCTCCACAGATTTATGGCGAGCTTGTTAAGCAAAGTAAAGCGAGCAGCTTTTACTTTGCTGGTGAGCCTTACCAAGGTAAGTCCAGCCGTATTTTTGCTATTTATAACACCCCAAAAAATACCAAACCTCCTTTTCCTGCGGTAGTACTGGTTCATGGCGGCGGTGGTACTGCCTTTAAGCAATGGGTACAAAAGTGGAATGATGCTGGTTTTGCCGCTATCGCTATTGCAGTCGAAGGACAAACCGATATAGTTAATGAAAATAGTACAGGTAGAGCTAATAAATGGCAGCACCATAAATGGTCAGGCCCAGCACGTAATAAAATTTATGCGGATTCAAAACAGCCTATGCTAGATCAATGGATGTTTCATGCCAGCAGTGCGGTAATTCGTGCCCATAACTTATTACGCTCATTTGACGAAATAGACGACACTAAAATTGGTCTATCCGGTATTTCTTGGGGCGGGGTGATCAGTTCTACTGTATTAGGCTTTGATCAACGTTTTGCTTTCGCAGTTCCTATTTATGGCTCTGGCGCCTTAAGTGGCATGGAGAACCAATACGGCAAGGCATTAAAGAATAATGCTGTATATCAGACATTTTGGGAGCCTAATTTGCGACTTGGTAACTATCAAGGGCCAACGTTATGGTTAACAGGTTTAAAAGAAAAGCATTTTTCTTTGGACGGTCAGGCAGAAACTTATAAAACTGTTTCTGGCTTACATCAAGTTAGTATCCTCGAAAATTTAAAACACGGTCATGGTGCTGCTTGGAGAACTAATGAACCATATGCATTTGCCCGTACTGTGGTTAATCAATCCCAATTTCCTGTTAGGTTTTCTGAACAAGTTATTAATAATCAGCAAGTAAAAATAATATTGAACAGGGTAGGAAAGTTAGAAGAACTCAGTGAGCTAACGTCGGCGTCACTTTGGCTGACAAAAGATAGCGGCCATACGGGTAAAAGGCAATGGCAAAAATTACCGGTTAAGGTGACGGCTAACGTAATTGACCATGAGCAAAAAACTACGTTTAGCGCGAGTTTGCCAGAACAGACCATCAGTTGGTTTTTTAATGTCGAAATTGATGGTTTAACGTATAGCAGTGACTTTTCTACCGTCAGTCATTAATTAAGATTTTAGTCATAGTACTCATTAATTGTTCATATTCAAAAGACCTAAATCTACACTTTCTATGTTGAGTGCGATGCCAATAGCTAGTTATTGCTCAAACACGCTTAGAACTTGAATTTTAATCTCATTGAATGTTGATTACTCAATTAATGCAAACAGTATTATTTGGTCTAAGATCTAAGTAAAGATCAGTCTAATTATTTACTTAGTTAGTTTTTGTAATAGAAAATGAGTGTGGCTACGTATTATGATTGATCTACTTTAAGATCGATTTTTTATAATCTAGACGCAGAAGAATAAATACCTGTAGGATAAAAAATGATAGTAATTAATAATAAATCTATAATTGTACTGGCTTTTATAATATTTAGTAGTCCAGTTTTTTCCAAAAATCTTGATAAATACCCTGATTTTTCCTGGGATAGCATGCCGCTCTACATGCATGTTTGGAAGAAGACATCATATACCAAGGCTGAGATAGAATACCTTGCTGGTTATCCCCTCATTACACTTGAAAAAGTTCAAGGTAGAGAAGAAGGAACGATTCAAGAAGGTACATTAAAGGCCGCTCGCGCTATAAAAAAAATCAATCCTAATACTAAAATTTTATACTACAAAAATATAGTCATCGACTGGGAAAGTGCCGCCAGTAAAGACCTACCAAATATAGCTGGTAGTTATTTACAAACTGTAGACGGTAACTATCCTGTCGTTAATAACAGGAGTAAGGCCAGGTTTTTTGATATATCTAATACTGAAGTTCACAAATGGTGGCTTAAAGATGCCAAAGAAATGTTATCGAATTCATCTATCGATGGTTTGTTTATCGACGCTAATATCAAAGTACTAATTGAAAGCTACTTTTCAAATGCTAAGAAGCTTGGTAAAGACAAGGCACAAGACCTTATTCAGGGCTACCACACTCTATTAAACGCTATTAATGATGAATTTCGTGATAATAATATTATTCTCGCCAATATCCTTAGGGCTCGCTTTAAGCAAGGTGGACTTGAATATATGGATTACTTTGATGGCTCATATTTTGAAGCCTTCGAGCACAATGTAGGTGGAATTTCAAAAGCAGATTATTTAGTTAAGGGTATCGAAGCGGGACAATCTGCGGCTCGTAATGGTAAAATATTAGCTTTTACAGCAGGTCTTGGTAAAGCTATAAAAAATGATAGCTCAGGAATAGGACTAGATGAAGCAAGAAAAAAAATTGATAACTTCGACCAAGTTCAGCAGCGACTGGATTATCTAACCGCTATCTTCCTCGTCATGGCAGAAAAGTATAGCTATTTTTATCCACATGATGGTTATGGAGTACAGATAAATAGAAAGGGTGAGCAAATTAATAACCTTTGGATGCATACTTTTCCATTATTAAAGAAAAGACTTGGTGCTCCTTTGGGACCCGCTAAAAGAGATGGTTATGTATTTACCCGAGAGTTTAAATACTGTTCCGTTTACCTCAATGTTGAAGCAGAAGAAGCTACCTTACTTTGGAAATGATCTTTGTATTTAGGCAGTATCATTCTCAATTACAAGCTGTCACGTGAAACTAGGCAAGTCTAATTCCCTATAGCGCTGTTTACAGCGTTATAGCTAACACTTAAGCCATTATTCAATATTACCTTTATTTATTATTTTCGGGCTCTTTACCAATAAAATAATAGGTAGTTCTGGCGTTTAACAGCTTGCTTTTATATACGGATATTAGATGTCTGTATATTTTATAACTAAACAACATGGGTATATATAACCGAGCTATATGAAGATACAGGGGGCAATTAGAAATGTCTTTAGGCAAGATAATAAATGATGTTACATAACACCAAGGCATCAATTTTCCTATTTTTTTATGCCGTAATACTTATTATACAGTAGGGCTAATATCATTTATTTATATGTACTTACGCGACCTGGGAGTGCGACTGTTTTCTCAATTATTACTCAAAATAGCCTTGCCATCAAATCTTTAACGTCTAATTATTATCAAAAGAGCAATTTCTATTTACATTAGTGGTATTTTTGTATATAAATAGACATTGATTTAAGGGTGCGACTTTATCCTTCGGTAGGGTCAAATTATCTTTTAATATACTCGTAATAAAAATGAGTCAGCCAGCATTAATGATGGCATGATAATAAAAAAATTTAAGAAAAATAATTATATAAGAGTTTTTCTTTAGAGGAACAGGTATGAAAAAAATAGCATTAACTATCGTCAGTTTGTTACTGGCAAGTGCATCGGTAACTGCATTGGCTATAGAAAAACAGACACCTAAGTCAATGGATGAACTTTGGGGTGAGTCAGGTTTATTAACGCAAAAGACCTCAACGGCTGAACGAGGTGAGTGGTTCTCTCAAGATAAGTATTCTTTGTTCATTCACTGGGGCCTTTACTCTATTCCTGCTGGGGAGTGGCAAGGAAAAACCTATTACGGTATATCTGAATGGTTGATGTCAGGTCGCATGGCGGGCATTGAAAAGCAAGATTACCAGCAACTTGCTAGTCAATTTAACCCAACAGCTTTTGACGCTAAAGCTTGGGTACAACTCGCTGTTGATGCTGGTATGAAAAATATTGTTATCACCGCAAAACATCATGAAGGTTTTGCCATGTATAACTCTAAACAAAGTCAATACGATATAATGGATGCCACGCCATTTGGTCGAGACCCTTTAAAAGAGTTGGCTGATGCCTGTAAAGAAGCTGGCATTGGTTTAGGTTTTTATTACTCACAATACCAAGATTGGTATGAGCAAGGTAGTGCTGATATTCCTTGGTCAAGTAGCAAGCAAAAAAATGACTTTTCTGCGTATTTTGCTACCAAAGTTATTCCACAAGTAAAGGAGTTATTAACTGAATACGGCGATATTGCTACGGTATGGTTTGATACCCCAGGTAATATGTCAAAAAAGCACTCAATGAAATTGGTTGACCTAGTACGCGAATTACAACCTAAAGCGTTGATTAATAGTCGTATTGGTAATGGTGTTGGTGATTTCTCCACTTTGGGTGATCACAGCATTTCTCAAATTAATCATCCAGGACTCTGGGAAACTATTGATACTACCAATGATTCATGGGCGTATGCGGGCTATGACAAAAATTGGAAGTCTGGTACTGAAATCGCCCATCGTTTGATTACTACGGTGGCACGTGGTGGTAACTATATGCTTAACGTAGGACCTGATGGTAATGGGGTTATTCCTCGTATAGCTGCTGATAATTTGCGTAAAACTGGTGAATGGTTAAAAGATTATGGTCATACCATCTATGGTGCTACCGCTTCTCCTTGGGGTAGAGCACAAGTCTGGGGTGATATTACAGTTAAAGATAATATACTTTATTTGCATGTTTTTGACTGGCCAGCAGATGGACAACTTAACTTGTCCGGTTTAACTACCGATATTATTTCTGCGCGTGTATTAAACAGTGAACAACCAAGTTTTTTTACCGAGTTAGTTAATGGTGATCAAGGGTTAGTATCTTTTGATAAACAAGTTAATGGTTGGACAAAGTTTACATTACCCGCACAAAAACCCCAGGCCCTCGTTGCGGTAATTGCCGTTGAGCTAAAGGGAAAAGCTATCGTTGATAGCACACCGGGTATAGATCCAAGTCTAACCTCTACCTTAAACTCAGCCTTTGCTTCATGTCAGGGTTGTCAAAGTAAAGAGTTACGTTGGATGCAAAAATTTGGTGAGTGGAAATATGCCGATAACTTAATGAATTGGCAGGCTGATGGAAAGGGCACTTGGCAAGTTGATGTTGCACAAGCAGGTCAATACTTACTTGATGTTGAATACTCTGCCGATGATGTTGTTGATTTTAGCGAATGGTTCTTTATTTTCTCTGATGATCAATTAGTGATGCAAGCCCTAGATACTGGTGAACGTAAAGCTTCAGCACGTCAGTTTAAAGGCCGTGCTTTATTAAGATACCGCAAAGAGGTTCTAGGTGTTGTTTACCTTAAAGCAGGTAAACAAACTATTACCGTTCAACCTAAAGGTAAAGTGGTTGGTGGTGGCATCAAGCTAAAAGCCATTCATCTAACCTCTGTCTCAGAATAAATAATTGCAGAGGATAGATGAGTTGAGTAATAATTAGCGGTGTTCGTGGTTAAGGTTACTACCACAATGTTTGGTTTGAAATTTTATAGATATAACTTTTGTATAAATATTTATGTTTTTAATAAACAAACCTTAGCAGTAAAAATATTATCACGTCTTTACCGTTATCTTTGAATCTGTTAATAGGCTTGGTTAGTTAAGTCCAAGCCATCATGACTCCAGTAAGCGCATAAAAGCCAACACTTGGTTTATTAGCTGATGTAATTACTAAGCTAAATATAATTTTTTATGACGACCAACAGGGATAGTATTATGACCAATTTAATGATGTTTACACAGTCACGTCGTGTGTAACCTTGATAGTT
>JBKEHN010000129.1:0-9551 GCA_046710905.1 Colwellia sp. | reverse complement strand
TTGGTGATAACTTTATTGCTAGTGTTGATGTGCGGTTATTACAAAGCAATGATCAAAATGACTTACTTTATACTTTAAGTAATGATGATCATGCACAGCTATCTTTAGCTTGGTATTTTTAGCTGATATAGCATCGAAGATATATTAACCGACGAGTTATAATACTTGTCGGCTTTTTTATTGGTGTTGATCTACACCGAAGGCTAGCTAATTAGTTACCAATTAAACCATTAATATGAGCAACGACACTTCTTCCTAACGCACTTGGCGCATAACCACCTTCTAGTACGGAAACCATTCTGCCTTGAGCATATTCATTAGCGATAGTTTTTAGCTCATCAGTGATCCAGCGGTAATCAGCGTCAGTTAAACTCACCTGCGACATATCATCTTCAATGTGGGCATCAAAACCAGCTGAAATAATGATTAATTCAGGCTTGAATTTATGTAAGGCCGGTAACCAATGCGCGGTTAACTTTTCACGGAACTGCTCACCTTTAGTTGTTGCTGCTAAAGGTACATTGATAATAGGTGGTGTATCATTTTCTTGAGTTTCAAAAGGATACAGTGGGTATTGATAACTTGAGCAAAATAAGTAGCCTTTATCGTCTTCGGGTGTTGCTTTAAAATGATTTTTTATAATATCTTCAGTACCATTACCGTGATGGACATCAAAGTCGACAATAGCAACACGTTTTACTCCATATTTTTGCTTTGCATAAGCGGCAGCAATGGCCACGTTATTGAAAAAACAAAAGCCCATACCTTTATTATGTTCTGCGTGATGTCCTGGTGGTCGTGTCGCACAAAATGCCGACCCTAATATGCCTTCCATCACTAAATCTACTGCATCAACAGCAGCGCCTGCTGAATACAAAATAGAGGCCAGTGTTTTTGTATTCATCACAGAATCTTCACCGACGGTAAAGTTTTCTTGGCCTTCCTCATTATTTTCAATAGGGGCATTATTAAAAATAAAATCAATATATTGTTGTGTATGCGCTAAGGTTAACAATTTTTTATCAATAGGCTTTGAGTCAAACTGGCGTACTACGTAATCTAAGCCACTACGAATTAATTGGTCTGAAATAGCGGATAAACGCTTACTATTTTCAGGGTGGTGGTCACCCATATCATGTCCGCCACATTTGAAGTGGCCTATTATTCCAACGGGCATAAAAACTCTCTTTATTTAGCTAGTGAATATTCAGTTTTTTTCGTTAAATCTCAATTAATATGTCAAAAGTACTGATTGATACTTTTCTTTAAAGAAGTCAACTCCGTACTTTTTTGTTTTACTTGAACTCAAACGCTTAAAGCGGAACAGTTACTTGATAGTTAATTTTTAATTCGTAGTAAGTTTTATTTATAAAGATTAAGGTGTGTTAATTATTAAGGGGTAGCTTTAAACTAATTTCATCAAAATCATCACTCGGCTGGCGGAAAAAACCTGCTCTCTCAAAAACTCTTAGCATAGAGGAGTTATCTTGTCTTACACAAGCAACTAAGCTATCAAGTTGTCGGATTTTCGCGATAGCAATCATTTCACCTAACAAGGTACTTGCCATACCGCGGCCACGTAAGCTTTCTTTAATTACAAAGGCTACCTCGCCACTATTGATACTTTCAATAAAGTAATACCTTGCTACGGCTTGAATGGCTTCACCTAAAGAATCTTTTTTGGTAAAACATAAAGCAAGATCAATATGCTGGTTCACGCTAACCAAATTACAAGACTTCTCTCGTGTCATTTGAGTAATGTGATGGTTATAACGCATCATCAAGGTTTCTTTATTATGAGAATAGAAAAACTCTTGTAATTTTCGCTCATCAGCTGGCGCTAAAGGACGCAGGATATAATTAACATCGGAAAAATTAAAGCGTTTCATCTCTATGGTACCTAATTCAGGTACTGAACTTGGTGAGCTTTCTTGATACTCAGGTACCCAATAATGCTTACGAACATCGCTAAGTAGTTTATCTCTAAATTTAGGATGGGCAATTTTAATCAACTCTAAAGCGCGTTCTCGAATACTTTTACCTTGCAGTGAGGCAATACCAAACTCTGTTACTACATAAGAGACATGACCACGTGAAGTTACTACGCCACCACCTTCAGTAATATGGGCAACAATACGGGATGTCTTGCCATCTCTTGTGGTGGAAGGAAGGGCGATAATAGGCTTACCGCCTTTGCTTAATGACGCGCCCCTGACAAAATCAACTTGCCCACCAATACCACTGTAGAACTGATAGCCGATTGAATCTGAAACCACCTGACCGGTTAAGTCGACTTCAATGGCACTATTAATAGAAACCATGTTGTCATTTCTAGCAATTTTAACAGGTGAGTTAACATGCTCTGATGGATAAAACTCAATGTGTGGATTACCATCAACAAAATCATAGACTTTTTGAGTACCAATACAGAAAGTGACTACCGCTTTGCCCTTATGATAGGTTTTTTTACGGTTATTAATAACGCCTTTTAGCATAAGGTCAATCACACCATCGGAGATCATTTCACTGTGAATACCTAAATCTTTGTGGTTACCTAAATAGCGTAAGACCGCTTCAGGGATTTTTCCTATTCCTATTTGTAACGTCGCGCCATTCTCAATCAACATGGCAACGTACTGACCTATTTGCTCAGTACGGCGGTCAACTTCTGGTGGTATCACTTGCGGCAGATCTTGCTCAACATTGATCCATGCATGAATTTGATTTACATGTACAAAGCTATGACCATTGGTACGTGGCATTTTTGGGTTGATTTGCGCAATAACATATTTGGCGGCTTTTACTGCGGCAGAAACAATATCAACACTAACTCCTAATGAACAATAGCCGTATTCATCTGGTGGACTCACCATAATCAGTGCGGCGTCGAGCGGTAAACTATTTTCATTAAATAACCGTGGTACATCGGAAATAAAACAAGGCGTATAATCACCACGGCCTTCGGCAATCGCTTCACGAATATTTTTACCACCAATGAATAAGCTATTTACTTTAAATAACTCTTTATGTTCAGGTTTAGCCCAAACATTCTCAGATAATGTTAAAATATGAACGGTTTCAATATCATGTAAGCCCTGACTATTAGCTATTAAATCATCGATTAAAGCATTAGGTACTGCTGCATTGGAGCCGATAAAGATACGATTACCTGATTTTAAGTAATCACCCCATTTGACGCTATCACGCTGCTCATCTTGTGCTGTCATGAAATTTCCTTGGCTACAAAATCACTATAAATGGACTTGGGTTGGCTAGGTATTAACTCTTTATTAATGAGGTAATTACTCAGTATACTCTGATAAATAAGGCATTTATTGATCACGGTCAAATATGTATTTGTTATATAGAGTTTGTTGAAGCTTGTTGATTGTTTTTACCACTATTTATTAGTCTTTTATACAAAGTAGAGCATATACTTTTTAGTTATTCTACTCGAATAGACGATTATACAGTAGTAATGGCTAATAAACGCTGTCTTTTGGATTCGTTTAAATTCTTCTTACTCATTGTTGCAATAAATTTACATAGAATAACTATGCTAGGTTGACTGCGCCGCGTTCAAAAAATTTTTAATTCGAACAAAATTAGAACATTAAGCTTCAACATACTCAAAAAAACAACTGATAATTAGTTATTTTAGCAAGTTATTCGTTTTATTTTACTGCAATTTTATTATAATTAAACTGAAATGTTAGTTTGATTTTTTTAAGTGTTATTTTAGTACTATTTTTATATTTAAAAGGCTTTTTTAAGTGTCGATAGAAAAAATTTTTATTATTGGTTTACCTCGAACAGCGACCACCAGTGTTTGTTTAGCCATGTTAGAGCAAGGTTTTAAAACAGCGCATAATGCCTATACCCAAGAGGCCTTTTCACAAGCGCAAGTGCTAGCGGATACGCCAATTTTCTGTGATTACCAAAAACTAGATAAACACTTCCCTAATAGTAAGTTTATTTATCTCACTCGTTCTCCTAAAAGATGGTTGCCGTCTATTAGGCAATTGTTGCAGCGTATGATGATTAACTTACAGCGTTTGGATGGTGGTTTTAACCCACATTTAAAGCGTTGTTATAATGAAGTGTTTTTTCCACTTAACGACGATAATCTTAACAGAGATGAGTTTTTACTTAGCTGTTATAACCGTCATCAACAAGGTATTAAAGATTACTTTAAAAACAGAGCACAAGACTTGCTTACCATTAATGTCAGTGATGAAAAAAGTTACTTAGAAATGTTAGCTTTTCTTAATATTGACAGTACTAAGGCAAGAGAGGGCGGTTTTAAACAAATTAACCTCGGTGGTAAAGTCAAAGCCTGGCAAGGTCTTCATAACAAGTTAAAAGTAGAATCTACTAATAAAGGTAAAATTGATAAGTTACTTTATTAGTCGCTTTTATTAACTAGCGGTAGTGTTAACTATTGTAGAGTGAAAAATTCACAGGTAAAATCACGCCAATAGTGCTATTCAAATAGTAAACGTAACTTCCATTAAATAAATACCGTTGTAGAGAGTAGTAAATATGTTTGAATTAAAACACCACACGAGTCAGGATTGGGTTGATGCCGTTATGGCAGACTTTGGTCATTTTTTACAAGACCATGCAGCAGCTGAGAAGAAAGCCTCAGGTATGGCAATGGCAATGCTGTCTCATTATCCAGACAAGGCTAAACTGGTTCGTGCTATGACAGACTTAGCCATTGAAGAACTTATTCATTTCAAACAAGTGTTAAAGTTACTTATTGCCCGCGACATTACCTTAGGACAAGATAAAAAAGACCCATATATCAACCAACTACGTGCGTTATTTCGTAACGGTAGTAGTTTCTTTTTAATGGATAGATTACTCGTTGCGGCAGTAATCGAAGCGCGTGGTTATGAGAAATTCTGGTTAGTTTCTCAGGCTTTACCCGAAGGTAAAGATAAAGACCTGTATGTTGCTATTGCAAACTCAGAAGAAAAGCATAAAAACTTATTTGTTGAGCTGGCGTACGAGTATTGTGACAAAGCAGACGTTGATCAGCGCTTAGAAGAGATATTAATAGCCGAAGCTGAAATTTGTGCAGGTCTAACAATACGCGCGGTCCTTCACTAAATAGACAAGTCATTAATAGTTACTTATCTTATTCGTCGTTAGTACAATTAAGGCGTCAAAGGTACTCATTGACTAACGTCAACTCCGTGTATTTTCATTTTAATTGAGCAATACACTTTTAAGTTCAGCCACTATATTATGTTTACTAGCGCAGAGTTAAATATGAAGATTTTAACTCTTAACGGCTATATTAATAATTGAATCCTATAAATTTTTCTTTAAATTGAACAATACACGCTTAAGTTCAGCCACTATATTATCTTTATTAGATCATAGTTACCTATGAAGTTTTAATTATTTAGTTCCTAGGTTAATAATTCAAACGTAATCCAAGGTTAAAGTACTTTTTATAACATCATTTTTATACATAATTTTTGTAATGGGTATTCGTTAAGGTCATTGAAAATTCATCTTCATTCATAGTAAATATATTTGTTAATAAGCCAAAGTTCTCTAACACTGTTCTTGTAATAGCTTCAGCAGGCTCATTAGTACTTTTCAATACTACTTTGAACATAGGATGAGACATGCTCAAAACGCTTTTTCTCTAACAGTGTTACCAGCTTTTCCGTTGGTAACAAGTTTTTACCAACGACATTAATACCCCAAACAAGGTGATATGTTTTTTCATTGTTTATCCTAAAAAAAATTAATTTAATTTATCCTAAAGTCTATGATTTTCAGTCCACTAATATAAAATATTATTGTTTCTAATGCTCCAAGTAAACTTAATACTTAGTCTAGCTAATAGCTAATAGCTAAGTAATAAGATGAGCTTGATATCCCTATAGCTAGCTGTAGTAAAATCATCGTCTTGCTCTTGAAAATTTATGGTCATTTTATTCGACAAGGTTAATTAATAAAATGGCATTACACCAATTAGAGTTAATGCTCAATTGTTACCGTAAAAAGTGCTATAATAGGTCAGACTACTTAAATACACATTTACCTAAAGGCTTTTTATGCGCTTTCTTTCCCGTCGTCTTGTTATGCCAAACGATTTAAATTACGCCAACTCTTTATTTGGCGGTCGCGCTCTTGAATGGATTGATGAAGAAGCGGCAATTTATGCTATTTGTCAGCTAGAAACTAACTGCCTGGTGACTAAACATATTGGTGAAATTAGTTTTGAATCTCCAGCGATGCAGGGAGATGTCGTTGAATTTGGTTTAGTGACTAAAAAAGTCGGGCGAACGTCTATTACCGTCACTTGCTTAGTGCGCAATAAAGCGACTAAAAAAACTATTTGTTTAGCGGATGATATCGTTTTTGTACAGCTTGATCCTGAATCTCGGCTACCTATCCCACATGGAAAAACGCTGGAAGTATTAGAGCAACAAACTAAAGTAGAAATAAATACCCTTAATATGTAGTACTGCTATATAACCATTATTGCTAAGTACTCAGTATTGCTAAGTGCGGTACTTAGCAATACACTAACAATATAATTTATTTATCGTCCTATATTCATATGTCCTCAGATCGTTTTGGTACTAGTGCCAACTATAAACAACAAGAAAAAGGTTATCGTGACCGAGCATTAAAATTATATCCTTGGGTCTGCGGCCGTTGTGCTCGCGCTTTTGAGTTTTCAAACTTAAAAGAGTTAACGGTACACCATGTTGATCATGATCATACCAATAACCCTAACGATGGCAGTAACTGGGAGTTATTGTGCATTTATTGTCATGATAATGAGCATGATAAATATACCGATCAGTCTAGATATCAACGTGAGGTTAAAGCAGGGGATACTAATCAAGACAGTGCTACATACAATCCATTTGCGGATCTAAAATCAATGTTAAAGAAATAGAGAGCTACTTCAATATATCTTCCTGTGTCAGATACTGCTGATAAGTGGCAACGCCAAAATAACGAATAGATTTTTTTAATTTGATTTTCTTGGCAATCAGCAGCTCACCACAATACACTTTCACTACTTGCTTCTCGCCATTACTGTCGGTGTCATAATTATGATCACTATTGATCCTAAGATTATCAAACTCAGTTTTCATAATTAGTTTCATTACATAATCACTCTGTTAAAAATAAAATAAAATAAAATAAAATATAAATTTATAGTTGGTTAATATCTTTTTGAACTTGGTAACCTTCCTCAGTCACAATACTTTCAAGTACTTGAATACGTTCATTCAGTGCCTGTATTTCTTTGATTAGCTCATCAGTTTTGTGATCAGCGTTATTATTATGCTCGATTTTTTTTGCTTTGAATTCTAAGTATTTGTTAAACATTTTATATAAAACAACCGATACTACGCAGACAATCAGAACAACCATTGTTGTACTATTCATAAAAATATCGTTTTTTATTCATTTTAAGGTAAGAGACAATAGCGTTTAATGATTACGATAACCGATTTTCAACGTTCACTGCCAATTTTTTCTCATGTTGATGGTAAAGGTTGACCACGATAAAGAGTAATAGAATAAAAGGTAAACTTGTTACCACAACCCAGTGCCAACCTGCATTAAATAATACCCAACCTGCTAATAATGACGCGGCGGCTTGAACGCCAAACAAGATAAAGTCATTGGTCGCTTGCACTTTATGACGCTCGCTAGCGTGATAACTTTGTGGTAATAGCGAGGTACCCGTTAAGAATAAAAAATTCCAACCAATGCCCAATAAAATTAGTGCCCACCAGTAGTGTATTACTTCATGTCCTGATAACGCAATAACAGCAACTATTGCATAAATTAACGTACCAACTAACATCAGCCCTTTTAGTTTTACATATTTGACTAACCACGGAGTAAATAATGACGGTAGGTACATGGCAGCAATATGACTTTGAATAACCCACTTTGTTTCTTGTAGGCTATGTCCTTGCATATGATGCATGCTAATAGGTGTTGCGGTCATTAAGTAACTCATTAACGCAAAACCTATGGTCGCCGTACACACCGCAATTAAAAAGATGGGCTGTTTCGTAATAACTTTTAACTCTCTTGCCTCACCAACAACTTCATTTTCATTCACCGGAGGGTTTTTAAAAGCCGTCATAATTAACATTGAACAGAGAATAAAGACTATCAGTAATAAAAAGGAGCCAGCATAACCATGGGGAGACACTAACCAGTCTTTTCCTGCTACGGCGATTTCAGGCCCTAAAAAGGCAGCAAAAACGCCACTAAGCATTAAGATCGATAATATTTTTGGGATATCTTCATCATTCAAGCTACTTTCAATAGCAGCAAAACGAAGCTGTTGAATGAATGCTCCGCCAATACCAATTAATAAGCTAGAACAACAAAATAGCTCAAACAGTGAAAATTTTGCCGACACTATTGCTAAACATACGGCAAGTAAAGAGCAACTTAATCCGGTATATATAGCATACTTTCTCCCCTTATTTTTAGCTAACATAGCTGCAGGAATAGACCCTGCAGCAACACCTAAAATCATTAAAGTAATGGGCAGGGTTGCCAGTGAAGGATCGTCAGCCATTTTACTCGATAATATGCCGCCAATAAAAACAATAATAGGTGAAGCTGACATAACCAAAGGCTGTGCAATAAACAACAACCAAATGTTTCTCGGTAAGGTAAATATTCGAGAAAGTACCAAGGCTGTTAAAAGTAACAGCGCGAGTGTAATGAGGATATTAATAGGCATATTTCTTTAGCTCAATGTTAGCTCAGTTCTTTTTGAGGTTAACTTACTTTAGATAAAATAAGAAACAACAAGGTTTAAAGTATCTAACCAGAATCCATGGATAGAATAGCTTTGATGTTGATCGCTTCGGTGTAGCGGATCATATTTTCTTGTTGTTTTTTTCTAGCGAGTACAGCCATTCTGTCTGCCAGTTCATTACCTTCAATATTAGCGTGAGCTTTAACATGACGAACGCTGATTTTAGTGTGCATGGTTTTATACAGTGCATAACATTGCTGTATTAACGCTAAGTTTTTAATTTCTTCGCCTTTACCCCGAGTCCAGCCCTTTTTTTGCCAACCACTTGCCCACTTGGTGATAGAGTCGATAGAGTATTTCGAGTCAGACAAAATACAAATGCTTTGCTCACTATTTTTATCGATAAAGTGTTGTGCTATTTGGAGCGCAGAGAGCAAACCGCTTAACTCAGCGGTATTATTGGTGCCATTAGGTAGGTACAAACCGTAATACAGTGAGGTGACTTTGCCTTGCTCGTAAACCGCAAGACCAGTGCCTGATTTACCGGGATTAGGTGAACATGCTCCATCACAGTAAATTTCAACATCACTCTGGCCATTAGGGCTAATAATAATTGTTTTGCTACTTGTTTTACTCGTCGTTTTACGAGTTGACGTCGGTGCGGTAGTTGTACCACCTTTACTTAATGAACGTTGCATTAATGCTTTGGTATACGTTGAAGCAAACGCTTGCTCCGCCGCACTTTTTGATTCAAAGCCCATATATTGCGCATCAGAGC
>JBKEHN010000128.1:0-9593 GCA_046710905.1 Colwellia sp. | reverse complement strand
AAAGTGAATACTCTTGAAGAAAAGGTAGCCCTAGCAGATATTAATATTAAGTACTTCGTTCATGCTCAAGAGGAAACGGCAGTACTGCTAGTCAAAAAGAGTCTATCTTGAATGAGTCTAATAATTTTTTTTATATTACTTTTCTTACGGTTTACATAACATTAAGCTGCAAATTTAGCTTAGATGATATGACTTATATTTTATAAGTAGGTTTTATTTTTAGCTGTAGATGATAATTTAATGCTATTAATCTAATAAATAATATTAAACCTAGTATTGAGCCTAATTCTTTTATGATAAACATTACAAATTTTGAACATGCCAAGTTAGCGATTAAAAACTGGCAAGTACTTGAAAATGAAAGCTGGTGTATTTTAGGGCGAAATGGTGCAGGCAAACAATACCTTGATCAGCTTCTGACGGGTACTTTACAACCAGCTGCAGTAGATGTGTTTAATATTCCCCATGCAGATAAAGTTGGGATGGTTTCTTTTGAAAGCCAACAAGACGTTTATGAGTATGAATTAAAAATGGATGCGTCTGATTATACTGACGCCAAGGATATTGGTACTAAAGCGAAAGATTTTTTACCCGCAGATAAACTCAACGATGTTCTAATCGATGAGTTTGGCTTAACTCATCGACTTGAAAGTGGTTATCGACAGTTAAGTACAGGTGAGGCGAGAAAGCTCTTAATCTTACAAGCAATATTTAATGGCGTAGAGCTTTTGGTATGCGATAACCCGTTTGATAGCTTAGATGAAGCATCTTGTTTAGCCTTATCAAATGCGCTGGCGCGGTTATCGAAAAAAGGTATTAATGTTTTACTGATGCTAAATAATCGACAAGATATTCCCCCATGGTGTAACAACATTGCTTTTATTGAGCGCGGACAGCTTGACGTTGTTGGTAAGCTAAACACGGATGAAACTAAGCGACAACTTGATGCGCTATTAGCGCCAGTGTCTGATCAGGTTAGTTGGCCAACTAACCTGCAAGAATTGTGTGATTATAAATATTCCTATTTAGTAAAACTGATTAAAGGGAAAGTTCAGTACAAGGGCGTCAGCGTTTTTGAAGATTTAGATGTTTACATCAAGCCATTGCAGCATACTCTGATAACGGGTCCAAACGGTAGTGGAAAATCGACGTTAATGCAGTTAATTACCGGCGATTGTACCCAATGTTATAGTAATGATATTGATGTGTTAGGTTATAAAAGGGGCTCGGGTGAAAGTATTTGGGAACTTAAGAAAGACATGGGTATTGTCAGTGCTGAATTACACCGACAATACCGAGTAAATGGCGACTTGTTAACGGTAGTACTTTCTGGTTTTTATGACTCTATTGGTCTTTACCAACAACCTGAGCAGCATAAAATAGAAATTGCTCGACAATGGTTAAATAAAATAGGCTTATTGGCGCATCAACATAGCTCTTTTCGAGCTTTAAGTTATGGAGAACAACGTTTAGCTTTAATTGCTAGAGCCTTGGTTAAATCCCCCTATTTATTAATTTTAGATGAGCCGACACAAGGTTTAGATGAACTCAATCGTCATAGAGTACTTAATTTTTTAGAACACTTATCTGAACAAAAACACAGTACTATGTTACTCGTTAGTCACCGTAAAGATGAGTATCTGTCAATATTTAAGCAACATATAAAACTGTAAATTTAATTATTAAATAAACTTATTCAAATGTTATGTGGCTATGTTTATTACTTAATGATGTCATCCCTGTACTGTATTAGCTGGCGATCTAGTTTGTAAAGAGTAATAGATCTTCGGTTAGATACTTCTAGGGTAATTTTTACAGCTTGCTCGATAGTTAACTAATTCAACATGTAATAATATTTAAGTAGTTGTCATCGATTTTGTAATGCTATTGGAACCGATACTATGAAGCTACCAGAGTTACTCCTTAGTAAATAATGTCCGCATTTACTGGCCGTCTTATCCCCCCTGAGTAATAGTTAATAATTTACTTCTTCTTTTTAATAGTTAAATCATTAAATCTTTGAGCCTCACTTCTTGTTATTTATTTTCATTTTTTTCATGTGTTTAACTCAATCAATATAGTTTGCTCACGAAGCTTTGACTTTAAGGAAAATATTTTAAGCTCTTTATGAATAGTGGCTACGCCTTAATTTTTAGTACTTTATAGGACTGCATTCATCTTGTGCTAATGTTTATTACTTGATATTTTTAGTCAAAATCGATAGTATTATAGTTAATTGAACGTTCAATTAAAAAGTGATTTGAGGAATGAATGCCAAAAGTTGGAATGAAACCCCTACGAAGACAGCAATTAATTAATGCCACTTTAGAATCTGTGGCGCAATATGGCTTACAAAACACTACTATTATTACCATTAGCAGGATCGCCGGTTTATCGTCGGGTATCATTAGTCATTATTTTGGTGGTAAGCAAGAATTAGTCGAAGCGACGGTTAAACACCTGCTGGATCAATTGAAATCAGCATTACTTGAGCGTATCAGTCAGCCTCATTTAAGTGCGACAGAACGACTTGAAATGATCATTGAAGCAAACTTTACCCGATTGCAACGTTCAGCACCGGCAACAAAAACCTGGCTTAGCTTCTGGGCACAATCGATGCACCAACCGGGACTAGCGCGGTTACAACATATCAATAGCAAACGCTTGTACAGTAACCTACTCTTTTCTTTTCGACAGTTATTAACCGATGATTTAGCGATTACAGCGGCTAAACAAACTGCTGCGATGATTGACGGTTTCTGGTTACGAAGCGCATTAAGTCCAAGGCCTGAAGAAGAGTTTAAACAGGCTGAACAATTATGTAAAAAATTTATAAGTGATGTGCTTATCCCTGTTTAATTAATGAGGTGATCTACTTTATACATAGGAAAAATTGCTAAACATTAGCATTTATTATAATAACTAGTTGTTGAGGATAATATACTGCTGCATTGTCTATTAATCTGCTTCCATGTAGCCTTAATGATTAAATAAATAAATAAATAACAAAGTAGTTGGTAATTTTAACAAGTAGAAATGATCATATAGTTAGTGAGATTGGTATTAAACAATTCGGAGATGTTAATTGTCGTTAATACGTTATAAAAATTTTGTCGATGGTGCCTACATGGCGAACGACAGTGGTGAAACATTCGATGTGATTAATCCAGCCACGGGAAAAGTTATTTATCAGGTTGAAGTTGCTGATGAAAAAATTAAACAAGAAACAATAGTAAGTGCCCAGCGTGGTTTTGCTACTTGGTCTGCAATGAGCGCTACACAGCGTAGCCGACTTTTACTTAAAGCAGTAGCCTTGCTGCGTGAACGTAATGATGAACTAGCAGAAATTGAAGTACTTGATACAGGTAAACCATGGCAAGAAGCCTCTGTGGTTGATATAGAGTCGGGTGCTGATTCTATTGAATTTTTTGCGGGCTTAGCCCCAGGTATTGAAGGTAATCAACAACAAATTGATGGTGACTTTTATTACACTCGTCGTGAAGCGCTGGGTATTTGCGCAGGTATTGGTGCTTGGAATTATCCAATACAGATAGCCTGTTGGAAAGCTGCACCAGCACTAGCGTGTGGTAATTCAATGATTTTTAAACCATCAGAAGAGACACCATTAGGCGCATTAAAACTTGCGGAAATATTTATCGAAGTAGGTATTCCTAAGGGCGTATTTAATGTTGTTCAGGGCGCAGGTGAGGTAGGCTCTTGGTTAACGCATCATACCGAAATTACTAAAGTTTCTTTTACTGGTGAAGTAGGTACGGGCAAGAAAGTCATGGCAGGTGCAGCTACTGCGCTTAAAGATGTCACCATGGAGCTTGGCGGAAAGTCAGCACTGATCATTTTTGATGATGCTGATATCGACAATGCGGTTTCTGCCGCTATGTTAGGTAACTTCTATACTCAAGGTGAAATTTGTACTAATGGTACGCGCGTATTCGTGCAAGAATCTATCTATCCCATTTTTATTGAGAAATTACTCGAACGTACTCGCCAAAATATTGTAGCGGGTGATCCAATGGATCCAGCGACTAATTTTGGTGCCCTTATCTCGTTAAAGCATTTTAAACGGGTATTAGATTATATCAATATCGGCATTAAAGAAGGCGCTACCTTGCTACATGGCGGTAAATCGCTACAACCAGAAAATGCACCAGATGGTTATTTTGTTGCACCGACTATTTTTACTGATTGTACTGATAATATGACTATTTGTCGTGAAGAAATTTTTGGTCCAGTGATGTCGGTACTGACATTTAATGATGAAGATGAAGTAGTGGCTAGAGCCAATGCTTCCGAGTTTGGGCTAGCAGCAGGTGTCTTTACCCAAGACATTACCCGTGCTCACCGTGTTATCCATCAAATGCAAGCTGGAATTTGCTGGGTAAACAGCTTTGGCGTATCACCTGCGCAAATGCCTGTTGGCGGTTATAAGCAATCAGGTATCGGCCGTGAAAATGGCCTTATTACATTAAACTATTATACCCAAATTAAAGCCGTATATGTTGGACTAAAGCCACTCGAGAGTCCTTTTTAAAGGGGACTGTCTATAATATATTGGAACAGTAATTGATCGGGTAAGTATGTAGATTTTTACCAATGAAACTAGCAAAAAAGTAATAAATAAGAGTTTTACATGAATAGCGAAAAATTTGATTACATCATTGTTGGTGCTGGCTCTGCGGGCTGTGTTCTCGCTAACCGTTTAAGTGAAGACAGTAATAATCGCGTATTATTAGTTGAAACTGGCGGCAGTGATAAAAGTATTTTTATTCAAATGCCAACAGCACTGTCAATTCCAATGAATACCAAGAAATATGCTTGGCAGTTTGAAACCCAGCCAGAGCCATATCTAGATGAACGCCGTATGCATTGCCCTCGAGGTAAGGTTTTAGGCGGTTCTTCATCTATTAATGGCATGGTTTATGTTCGTGGTCATGCGAGAGATTTTGATGAATGGCAGCAAAAGGGTGCTCAAAACTGGGATTATGCTCATTGTTTACCTTACTTTAAAAAAGCTGAAACATGGGCTTTCGATGGTAATGAATACCGTGGTAAAACCGGGCTATTAGGCGTAAATAATGGTAATGAAATGAAAAACCCACTATATCAAGCGTTTGTTGATGCGGGTGTTGAAGCCGGTTACTTTGCTACGGATGATTATAATGCCGCTGCACAAGAAGGATTTGGTCCTATGCACATGACCGTTAAAAACGGTGTGCGTTGTTCTACAGCTAACGCCTACCTTCGCCCAGCAATGACGCGCAGTAACTTAACCGTAATAACCCATGCTTTAGTCCATAAGGTTTTGCTCGAAGGTAAAAAAACTGTTGGTGTGCGTTATGAACGAAAAGGTAAAATTGTCGACGTAAGTGTCAAGAAAGAAGTTATTTTATCTGCAGGGCCAATTGGCTCACCACATTTGTTACAACTGTCGGGTATCGGTCCTAAACAGGTGCTTGAAGAAGCCGGTATTGAAGTGAAGTACGATTTACCTGGTGTTGGTCAAAACTTACAAGACCATCTTGAATTTTATTTTCAGTTTAAATGTAAAAAACCAATATCACTGAATGGTCAGTTAGGTTTATGGGACAAGTTTTTGATTGGCAGCCGTTGGGTTTTTACTAAAAAAGGTTTGGGCGCGACTAACCATTTTGAATCATGTGGTTTCATTCGCTCTAAAGCGAATGTTGAATGGCCAGATTTACAATATCATTTTTTACCAGCAGCAATGCGTTACGATGGTAAAGAGGCTTTTGCTGGACATGGTTTTCAGGTGCATGTTGGTCATAATAAACCTAAAAGTCGCGGTACTGTTAAAGCGATATCAATCGATCCTAATGCACATCCAGAAATACGTTTTAATTACCTTGAACACGAAGAAGACCGAGAAGGTTTCCGTGCCTGCGTACGTTTAACCCGAGAAATTATTCACCAAAGTGCACTTGATGACTATCGAGGCGAAGAAATTCAGCCAGGTATTGATGTACAAAGTGATGAAGAAATTGACGCATTTGTTCGCCAATCTGCTGAGAGTGCTTATCATCCCTCTTGCTCATGTAAAATGGGTACAGATGAAATGGCTGTTGTTGACTCAGACACTAAAGTGCATGGTATTGAGAGATTACGTGTGGTCGACTCGTCGGTTTTTCCAACCATTCCTAACGGTAATCTTAACGCACCGACTATAATGGTTGCCGAACGTGCTGCTGATCTTATTCTCGGTCGTAAAACACTAGCCCCCTCTCAGGCTAAAGTTAAGATTACGCCTAACTGGCAGCAACAACAACGTCCTAACGAGGCAAAAAGAACAATGTAAAAATAATTAAAACAGTTTAACCGTAAGTATTCTTTCAGGCGTTAATAGTAATTAATATTTGAAGCTTATATTAAGTAAACTTCAGTGTATTAAATAATTAAGAAGTTAATTCACTAAATTTTACTCAGTTTTGGCGATACCGAGTGCTTTAACTATAAAAAATAAAGAGGAGAAAACGTGTTTACATTTATTAAAACAATCATCGGTGGTCAGTTATGACCGCTTGGTTATCTGCAGGAATTTTATTTACCTGTGCCGCTATTGCCTTTGTGTTATATCGCTGGGGAAATATTCGCTGTGTTGGTGTGACCCCCGTTAAAACATTTACCTTCATTGCTATATTGTTCACCTCTGGGCTTGATGTTGGGCTTATTATGTTCCCGTTGACGGAATTTGCAGGTTATGCTGATTTAGTGGCGAGTCCTGAGTACTCCTTTACTAATGCTTTGTCTATTGAATTTGGCTTTTGGGCTTTTCTTATTTGGGGCTTCTACTTTCTGACTTGTTTTTACTTTTGTGTTATTGAGCCACGAGTACAATTTTTTCAAATACCTTTGATTAAATTAATTAATAATGTAGTCATCATAGGCACTTGTGCGTTTACCGCATATTTGTTGCTTACCAACTTACCATGGTATTTACCAGAGCTTGGTGATGGTGAATCAGTTATTGGTAGTTTCTATCTGATTGTTTTCTTAGTTATTGCTGCTGCTGTCTATTCAAGTACCAGCATACGTTATGTACGTTTGCTAAGCCTAGCAACGTCTTGGATGTTTATTGGTTTGATTGCTGTGATGTGGAGTGGTGCTTTTCTTGTTGAAGGTTCAAGTATAGGTGAGTTTGCCAATACGATTTCCTTGCTTGGCGGTTACTTTGGTAATATCCATGAATTTGTTCTGCCATTAAATGATTATCATGAGTTTTATCTGTACTGGTGGTTTGCATGGAGCATTATGATTGGCCAGTTTACTGCGCGTTTTGTTGGTGGTTTACGAACTTATCAGGTATTAGCAGCAATGTTAATATTCCCATCAATTCCTATCGCGATATGGTTTACGGTATTGTATTACTACAGTATTAACGGCTTAGAAACTGCTGGTTTCTATAATATTATGATGGCTATTGTTGGCGTTACCTTTGTGATCAACTCTCTCGATTCATTGATCCGTTTATATACAGACAACTTGAATTTGACTGTGACACGTATGGGTAAAGTAAAATACTTGTTCGGTAATTTAATTGCACTAAGTTTACTTACATTGTTATTCAAATTAGATTTCTTACAAATTCAATGGGTTGGCGCCGTTGTTATCGGACTATTTTTTACTTGTTTTGGTTATATCCTAGTAACTAAATTTAAAGTGGTTAGCGAGATAGAGTGTTCACCAAAAGAAAATAAAATCGATTTTACTAAAATAGAACTAATAAACTAGTTTCATCAGTCAAAAACTAATGAGTATAAAAATAATGAATAAAACTTTAATTATAGTAGCAACAACTTGTTTACTAACACTTTCTACTGGCGCTTTAGCTGATTTATCAGCAACGGTTAACCTAGCGTCTGATTACACCTTCAACGGTGTTAGCCAAACAGATAATGGTCCTGCTCTACAAGCTAGTTTAGATTATGCCGCAGACAGTGGTTTTTATGCCGGTACTTGGGCTTCTAATGTCGATTTCGGCTCAGGTGACGATACTAATATTGAGTGGGATGCTTATGTAGGTCAATATTTTCAGTTGAATAAAAAAATCGGTCTCGATGCTGGTATCGCTTATTACACTTATCGTGGTGATTCTGCTTCTGATACTTATAACTACCCTGAAGCTTATGCCAAATTTGGTTACAGTTCATTGATGGGTGATAGTGAATTAAATTTTTGGTATAGCTGGGATTACTTTGGTTTAGATGTAAGTCATTACATCGCTATGATTGCTCATACCGTTGAAGTATCGCCAGGGCACAATATTAAAGTTACTTTCGACCGTTCAACTTCAGTAGATGAAAATAAATGGGCGTGGGATGGTAAAGAAGCTTATAACCATTATCGTGTTGAGTACATGACCAGTTGGAAAACGCTTGATTTTGATCTTGCCTTTGAAAACACCACTATGGATTATGATGCGGCTGATGCACGTGTAGTGCTATCGGTATCTCATACATTTAGTTTATAATCTACTTAGATGATAGTCCTTGAATTGTCAGGGGCTAAATGAGTAGATAACTATGGAAAAATACGAACAGCTTTTAATTTCATTACGCCAAGTGATCCGTGCGATAGACATACATTCTAAACAACTGAATAAAAAGTCAGGATTAACAGGTCCTCAGTTGATGGTAATGACCAAGATTGCTCAGTTAGATGGCCCAATGGCAAAACAGGTTGCTAACGAAATTAACCTCAGCCCTGCAACAGTTACCAGTATTATTGACCGTTTAGAAGCAAAAGAGTTAGTTATACGTAAACGTAGTCAGTTAGATAAGCGTAAAGTCGAGTTGTACCTTTCCTCTACAGGGTATGTGCTCCTACAGGGTGCACCAAAACCACTACAAGATCATTTTATTAAACGTTATCAGGCGCTTGAGTCTTGGGAGCAAAGTCAACTATTGTCAGCAGTTGAGCGTATTGCTTCGATGATGGATGCTGAAGAGCTTGATGCTGCGCCAGTACTTATTGTTGGACAGATTCAAGAAGGGCAGTAATTAGCTTATATCACTATGGTCAATTTGCGATTATCTTATACCAAATTAATTACGTTCTTTCTCACTTAGTGAGAGTTAAATGGTTTAGAGGCAAGGTATTGATTGAAGAGAATGGTTATTAAGGACAATATGCTCCGGTATTTTCTAATAAGCGGTATCCATATAGTGTCCTGGTCAAAATCAATAACGCCGCATATGAACCCTTATCTTTTATTAGGTACTCGCCCAACATGAGCTTACTGAAGAATTAATAATATCGCTAAATACATTTGGTTTAATGACTAGGGCCAAACAAATATGCTTTATTAAACATTTAGTACAGCGTTGAGTTGAGAAGAAATTTAATCAAATGAGTATTAGTTATCTAAGACTAACTTTTATATTCATTAAGTTAAAATTGTTAATATTTAGTCTTTCAATCTCTAATAATAGCCATAGCGCTTCCAGTCATCGCATTAGCGCTGTATTATCAGCGCGCAATTAAGTCATAGCACTTAAATTTACAGCTATTATTAAAAATAATTTATTAAGATGGAGAATTCGCTATGACGAAGAAAAACA
>JBKEHN010000127.1:0-9601 GCA_046710905.1 Colwellia sp. | reverse complement strand
GGATTAGCGACTGTTTTTTCAGCTAATTTGGCTTGATAAAGCTCAATGATTTCACCAGCAACTGATACCGCTACTTCCATCGGTAACTTGCCTTGAACTTGCGCCAAGCCAATCGGACAGTTCATCTTATCTACTAAGCTTTTTTCTATATCACGATGTTGAAAGCGCTGTTGAAAACGACGCCATTTGGTATCGGAAGCAATTAAGCCTGAATAAGCAAAATCAGCGCGTTTTAAGATATTGTGACTAATTTCAAAATCGAGTTGATGGTTATGTGTCATCACAATGAAGTAGCTATTGGCTGGCATAGTCGCCACTTCTTCAGCGGGATTGTCACTTATAATAGCCGTAACATTTGAGTAATTTTCGATATCATCAGGAAATTGCTCTGCGCGGTTATCCACCCAAGTAATACTACAAGGTAAGCCGGCTAAGATGGGGATCAGCGCTTTACCAACATGGCCTGCACCAAACAGCATGATATTGGCACCGCTCGCGCTAAAACATTCAAATAATACGCTGGCATCACCACCACAACATTGGCCTAATTGTGCACCTAGCTGAAAATGTTCCAGTTGTTGACAAGCTTCTCCACTAATGAGCAACTGGTGAGCATGTTTAATCACCTTATGTTCAAGATGACCGCCACCAATCGTGTCAAAAATATCTTCATTGGTTATCACCATTTTGGTACCACTATTACGTGGCGTTGAACCGGTTACACCAACAATTGTCGCAACAACATAGGCTTTACCTTGTTTGTTTAGTTGGTGTACTGCACCGGTCCAATTTATTTTCATGATGATATTCCTATTTATTCTGCTTACTACGTAAGTTAACAGCGAATAAAAGGGCGAATTACTTCGCCACACTCGCTGTGCTTGTTGCTTTAAGTGCTTCAACAGCAAACAGTACACGTTCAGGTGTAGCAGGTGTGTCTAGTTTAGGGCTAACTTTGTAGTCAGCGACACTGGCAATGGCATCTTTCAATGCCGACCATACAGCCATACTTAACATAAACGGTGGCTCACCTACTGCTTTTGAGTTATAGATAGTGCGCTCTGGATTTGGCGCATTGGGGACTAACGCTACGCGGAAGTCTTCAGGTGTATCGTTAATCGCTGGGATTTTGTAGGTTGCTGGATTGTTTGAAAGTAAACGACCTTGTTCATTCCACACCAGTTCTTCTGTCGTTAACCAACCCATACCTTGAATAAAAGCACCTTCGATTTGACCAATATCAATCGCTGGGTTAATAGAAGCACCAACATCTTGTAAAATATCAGTACGTATCGTTTTGTATTCACCCGTTAAGGTATCTATGATTACTTCAGAAACACAAGCACCTGTTGCGAAGTAGAAGAATGGGCGTCCTTTACCGCTAGCACGATCATAGTGAATCTTAGGTGTTTTGTAGAAACCAGTAGAAGATAATGAAACACGATTCAGGTAAGCAATTTGAGAGAACTCAGCAAAGCTAAAGGTTTGTTCACCAACAATAATATTGTTATTTTCAAAGTGAACTTGCTGCGCTTCAACGTCATATTTCTCACAAGCAAAGTCAATTAAACGTTGTTTGATGGTTTTAGCTGCTGCTTCAGCCGCTTTACCATTTAGGTCAGTACCTGAAGAGGCCGCTGTCGGTGATGAATTTGGCACTTTATCAGTACGGGCAGCAGAACAAGCAACTGTATCAACATCAACTTGGAACTCTTCAGCAACAATTTGTGCTACTTTAGTATTCAAACCTTGACCCATTTCAGTACCACCATGGCTTAAGTGAATGGTGCCATCAGTGTAAACATGAATAAGCGCACCCGCTTGGTTCAAATGCTGTACCGTGAATGAAATACCAAATTTAACCGGTGTTAAAGCAATACCCTTTTTCAAAATTGGACTGTCAGCGTTAAATTCAGTAATAGCTTTACGGCGTATCTGGTAATCAGAACTTTCTTCTAACGACTCAATGATCTCGCTTAAGTTGTTATGTTCAACGGTTTGATCATAATGAGTAACGTTACGTTCTTCTTTACCGTATAAGTTGATTTTACGGATTGCTAAGGGATCTTTACCTAGGTGACGAGCAATGTCATCGATGATAAGTTCGATAGTCATCATACCTTGAGGGCCACCAAAACCACGGTAAGCGGTATGAGAAACAGTGTTTAGTTTACAGCGGTTACCAGTAATAGTAGCTTGATCTAAATAGTAAGCATTATCTGAGTGAAACATCGCTCTATCAACAATCGCATCAGATAAATCAGGTGAGTAACCACAATTACCATTTACTTCGATATTGATTCCTTTGATTTGACCATTTTTGTCAAAACCAACGGTGTAGTTATTTTCAAATGGGTGACGTTTACCTGTCATGACCATATCGTCTAAACGCGCTAACTTAAACTTAACCGGGCGTTTTGTTGCATTGGCAAGTAAAGCGGCAATACATGCCCAAGGTGCAGCTTGCGTTTCTTTACCACCAAAACCACCACCCATACGGCGCATATCAACTAATACTTTGTTCAGTGGAATATCAAGTACTTCAGCGACTAACTTTTGTACTTCACTTGGATGTTGTGAAGAACTATAGATGTTCATACCACCATCTTCAGTAGGCTCCGCTGTTGAAACTTGGCCTTCAAGATACATATGCTCTTGACCACCAACAACGATTTCACCTGATAATTGATGCTCAGCAGCCGCAATTGCAGATTCAGAATCGCCACGTTTCAACGTATGTGGAGGACGAACAAAGCTTTTTTTAGCTAAAGCGTCTTTTACGGTAAGTACTGCTGTAAGTTCTTCATACTCAATTTTTGCCAATTTAACGGCTTTACGTGCCAAATCGAAACTTGTTGCTGCAACGGCGAAAAGTGGTTGACCAACAAACTCTACTTTACCAATAGCTAATACGGGGTCACCTGGAAATACCGGACCGATATCCGTATGACCGGGTACATCTTCAACGGTAATTACTTTTATAACACCTTCTGCAGTTTTAACGGCAGATAAGTCCATTGAAATTATATTTGCGTGAGCCATGGTTGATTGGCCAACAGCGGCATGTAATTCGCCGCGAAGAGAGGGGCGATCATCAACATAAATAGCTTCACCCGCGACTTGCTTGTCAGCACTTTCATGTTTTTTAGAGCGACCTACGCCACCTAGACCAATATTTTTTTGTCCGTTAACTACATCTTTGTCAGCGTTGGTTTGTACTTTATTAGTAACGGCTTTTTTTACATTAATAAGACTACGCATTAGTAATTCACCACTCGTGTTTCAATAACTTCTCTTGTATGGGTACTTTGTAGCTCTAAATAGCATTTCTCGATAAGGTTTTGAGCTACGGTCATACGGTACTTACTCGACGCACGTACATCAGTCATGGGTTGAAAATCAGTGGCTAGCGCTGCTTTAGCTTGTGCTACTGATTCTTTTGTTAAGTGCTGACCTAATAATGCAGCTTCTGCCGCGAGGCCACGCTTAGGAATACCCGCCATACCGCCAAACGCTAAACGCACATTAGTAATTTTTTGACCGTTTTCTGTAGGTACTTGCTCAATGAAAAAAGCGGCTAATACCGCAGAAATATCATCATCTAAACGCTTAGATATCTTGTAAAGCTTAAGTGTTTGACCAGCAATGGGCTTAGGAATAGTAATAGACTTGATGAATTCTGATGTCTGCAGCACCGTTTTCTTGTAATCAAGAAAGTAGTCTTCAACAAAGATAGTACGCTCTGTACCGTTAAGATGTAGCGTCATCGTTGCGCCAAGGGCGATTAATGCAGGCGGCATATCGCCAATAGGTGAAGCGTTACCTACGTTTCCGCCTAAAGTACCGGTATTACGCACTTGTTTCGCACCAATACGCTCTATCATGTCACCAAGATCTGGATAATAGTGGTGTAAAGTATCGATAAAGTCACTGTAAGGTAATGCAGAGCCAATAACTATTGCAGATTCAGTTTCTTCAATAGTAGTTAATTCAGCAACGTTACCAATATATACTAGCTTTTTGACAACGGCTAAATTTTGAGTAACTGAAAGGGCTAAATCGGTACCACCTGCAACGAGCGTTGATTTTGGTTCACGTATTAATTCTATTGCTAACTCATCAATGTTCTGCGGAGCGATAAAAGTATTACCATTGCCATTTAATGTCGGGGTTGGCAACTTCTCTAGCTCAGTAAGTGTTACTAGCGTTTGTTGGTAATGCCTAGTAAAAGAGTCGTCTTGGTTACCTTCACTAGAAGTCATTACCGCTTCAATAATTGAACGGTAACCCGTACAACGACATAAATTTCCTGCTAATGCTTCTAGTACTTCAGCACGATTTGGTTTGTTATTTTGCTTATGTAAAGCAAATGATGACATTACAAAACCTGGCGTACAGAAGCCACATTGTGAACCGTGATTATCAACAATCGTTTGCTGAGCATGATGCAATTTAGCGCCATCTTTTAAGTCTTCAACGGTAATCAATTGCTTGCCATGTAAATTACCAACAAAGGTAATACAAGAGTTAATTGATTTATAAATAAGTTGACCAGGTTTTTCAGCATCTAGTTCAGCGAGTACTAGGGTACAAGCACCACAGTCACCGGAAGCACAGCCTTCTTTTGTACCAGATTTAAATTGCTCTTCACGTAAGTATTGTAAAACCGTCGTATTAGGATCTAAGTTTTTAATCGTTACCAATTCGTTGTTTAACAAGAATTTTATTGTATTTTCTACCATTATTCTTTTCGCTTTAATTTTGATTTTTAGTGTCGAGATGAATATTCGTATGAATTTACTATAGCAGAATCATTAGTTGACACAAGTGTCAGCTTCGATTTTTTGTTTATTATACCTTTGACTGAAGACACTAAATATTACTTTTTTCTTTTGTGATAGTGGTAGATATTTTTTAGTTTTTACTAGTAAAATGTTTTTAAAACAATTGCTTAAATGGTTTATTTCAGGAGAGATATTTTAGTTTATCAGCGTATATTCATCAGGAGGTTATGCAGAATGTTAATTTCACCATATGAAATTAAGCTGATTTTATAAGTGATAAAAATTCTATTCTAGAAGTACGATGGCTTTTATGAAAATATTTTTTAGCTTTTTCTGTTGTTAGTCATAACTAGTTCGACATTTTTAGCCGCGATAATAGTAAAGCGATAAAAATTATTCTATATCAAATAAAGTTTTATTTGGCAGTAGATATGCTATTAGATATGGCATTAGATTAAACAAAATAGTGGCAACCTATTATTAATAATTGGAAAAATATATAGTATTATATCCAAATAAGAGTAGAGCCGAAGTTGAAATTAGTGCGACTTACTCTCATGATAAAGATTAAAAAAAGTTACTATATCATCTCAAAAAATTGGCTAGTTTAGGATATGTTCAAGTCAGAGCAATATATAAAAAGCTTAATTTTAATTAACGACTATGGATTTATAAATTAACAGCGAACAGCTTTTGTCCGTTTTATAACTTGAAAGTATTAATAGAAAAGAATAACGCTGATAACTTATTCAATAATTACGTGATCAGCTAATAAAAGAGCACAAAACTTCGGCGCGAGAATTAGGCACAACTCTTATGGAAATTAAAACATTAATAGGTATCATTTTTATCCGTATTTACTGTAAAGTTATTCGAAATAATGAAAGTGCATAGAGTCAAGCGAGGTTTATACAGTAAATCATTCTGACCTTAATTTTATTGATGGCATTTATCCTAAATACTACTGATAATTTGTTAAAGATCCCGGTTTTATTAAATAATAAAAATGATTCGATACTGTTAGCTATTTCCCTTACGTCTAATATGGATAGCACTAATGTGTCAAATCATGTCTTATTTTAGTCAATCGCCCTTACGAATAAGTAGCATTATAATTATCAGTGTAATCTATATTTGTCGTATGTATTTGATGTCATATTAGTTATTACTGTCATCTGAGAAATCAAAGTATTTATAGATAATATGTTAACGACATAGTTAGATACTCGAAAAGAATGAACTATCCGTACTAATTTACTGGGATATAAAGGAAGTATTACATTGATCAATAATAACGTCCCTAACAACCAACTGATAAACCCCGATGTTATAAGCTATTTAGAGTTAGCTATTTTTCACACAAAGCTTTTAACGTTAAATAATTCGAAATTAGATAGAGATATCAATATCTCCGCTATAATGAAAAATTTAGAGCAGGCACTTTTATTTACTGAAAAACCCTCATTAAAGATTAATGAGGGTAAGACTAGGCAAGTACAACTCGAAAATATAAATAGTCAAAATGACCTAGATAGAATTTTTAATGTAACAGCACATATGGTTTGTATTGCCTCACCCTCTGGATATTTTCTTAAAATTAGTCCAGCATTTGTGGAAACACTTGGCTTTTCTGAAAAAGAACTACTCAGTAAACCTTTTATTGAATTTGTGCATCCTGAGGACTTAGAATCGACTATAGATATAATGACACCTCTAATAAGAGGCATACCTATTATACGCTTCTCAAACCGCTATATATGTAAAAATGGCTCTTATAAATGGCTTGAATGGACTTCTCGTTGCTTTGTTAATGGAGGTGACATATATGCAGTGGCACATGATATTACTGAGCGTAAGAAAGCAGAAGAAGATTTATCAAGATTGACAATGCTGCAAGAAAGTTTCGGCGCACAGTTCCTAATAACGCACTCTTATTTAAAAAGTGATATGAACTTTATTACAAAAATTACAAATATTGTACTCTCAAACATGACTGATAGTAACTTTGACGTTAATGCTTTGGCGCAAAATGTATTTATGAGTCGTTCTACGTTACAACGAAAAATCAAAAAGGAAAGTGGAATAAGTGCTGCACAATTTATTCGTCAAGCGAGGTTAGCGAGGGCGCATGATTTTATTCAAAAAAAGACTCATAACACGTTAACAGAAACGGCATATGCAGTTGGCTTTAAACACACAGGTTATTTTTCTCGATTATATAAAAAATACGTTATCGAAATAAAAAATACTGATAGCTGCTTGCTTAACAAATACTCCTAGTTCTTTCTTATTCATAGTCTGCCTATCCTAAACCCTAGTTGGGTATTAATGATAGGCAGTTACACTAATTTTGTCACTGGGTCCTTTAATGATCAAGTATACATAATATTATCAAATTTGTTCTTAATACTATGTATACCGTTTAATCAATAAAATTTAAATAATTTTAAATTTTGATACTAACGCTTGTAAATTGATTGAAAGTTTAGATAATTCATTACCTGCTTTAGATGTTTGAACAATCGCCTCAACATTTTCATGTGTTCTATCATTAATACTTACAATACTGATATTAATTTCTTCGGTGACTACTTCTTGCTGTTCAGACGCCGTAGCAATATGACTACTCATCTCGTTTATATTGGCGATAGCTTTAGAGATTGTAATGAGTACGTTACCTGCATTTTCTGCCTTATCAACAACTTCTTTAACTTGATGTTGACTATGTTCCATCGATATAACAGCTTCTTTAGCGTTAGTTTGTAGTTTAGTAATAATGGTACTTATTTCACCCGTAGATTGTTGCGTTCGAGCTGCTAAAGCTCTTACTTCATCAGCAACAACAGCAAAACCACGTCCTTGTTCACCGGCTCGCGCTGCTTCTATTGCAGCATTTAACGCGAGGAGATTAGTTTGGTCAGCAATTGAATTAATCACTTCAAGTACACTAGCAATTTCGTTACTGCTTTGCTCTAATTCAAAAATAGTACTACTGGTACCATCAATCTTCTCAGTTAATTGATTAATGGTTAAAATAGTTTGTTGCATTATTTCAGAGCCATCAGTAACAGAATTCTTTGCTTCACTTGAAGCACTAGAGGTCGTTAAGGTGCTTTGAGCGACATCTTTTACTGTTGCTGCCATTTCTGTGATTGCTGTCGCTATTAATTCTGTTTGCCCTGCTTGTTCTTGTATTGATTGTTCAAGTTGATTTGATATGACAGAGGTTTCCTCAGCGGATGTTGACATCTGATGAGTCGCATCAGCGACATTCTCTATTGAAACTCTAAAATCTTTGAGCATTTTATTAATAATGACGGTTGCATCCGAAAGCTCATCACGTCCAGAATTAGTAATTTGAATCGTTAAGTCATTATTTTTATCAACAAGCTCTAAGGCGTTAGACAACAATTTAACTGGTGCCCGAATACTTCGAATAATTAACATTGATAACGTAAAAGCAATAACGGTACCTATGAATAATATGATCCAAGCGTGTAATTTTGCTGTTTCGCTCGTGTCCAAGAGTTTAATAGCATCAATAGCGAGTAACTCTTTTTGATTTTTTGTCATCTTTTCTAAGATAACTTTAATTTGAAAGCCTAAAGGTGCTGCTTTAGTTGCTAACCAATGGTTAGCTAAATTCCAATCGTCTTGAGCACGAGACGTTAACATTTGTTGCGGTAATAATTGAAAAATATCCTTCGCTTTTTTATAATCAGAAAAGGCTTCTTGTTGTTTGCTATTTAATAAATTTTGTTGTTTTGTTAAGTCTGAAAACCTTCGTTGGTTTTTACGCCATAGCTGGGCAAAGTTAGTACGATAACTTTCATCACCTGATAACAAGTAACCTCGAATACTCGCGATGCCCAAACCAAGTGTGCCGCGCACATCAGCCATCATACCAAGTAACGCTTTTCTTTGATCTGTTGCTTCTAAGGTGAGCTCAATATCAATGAGATTAGTTATTTTAGATGACATTATTGATGCTTGAGGTGTAGCTTGCTCAAAAAGCATAGTCATTGAAGGAATATTTTGTGGTGTTTGGGCAATATTTTCTATCTTTAGTTGTTCTTTTTCAAAAGACCTTAATAACGTTTTCATTTCATTTAAACGTGCTTTGTTTTCAGGGTTAGTCCAGTTGACTGACATTTTATCTAAGACCGCTATTGCAGGTGTTATTTCTGTATCCCAAGCAAGTTGCCTTTCAATTCTAAACTTATCTGTGCCAAGTAACATCCAACCTCTTAAAGCAGCAAGGGCGTGATTAACACCGTTTAATACACCTGCACTTGCCTGAGATGTTGGTATACGTAAATCAACAACCATATTTGCTTGTTTTACTATGACATTAATTTTATAGATAGAGACGACAGAAGTTAGCGCTAAAATTAAAGTCAGTAAACTAAATGCTATACTTAACCTTGAACCAATTGAATATTTTCTTAACATTTTTCACTTCTCTTCTCATAAGACATTATATTCTCTTAGCTTCTGCAAGAAATAATATATAATATTTAATTTGCGACACTCCTTTTCACAAAAATTAGTAACTAATAACAAATATACACTTCTCACCGTTAAAAATAGTTAAATTTTTTGTTGTAATTTTATACTTGAGTTGAAGTTTAACACTATTTTACTCGTTGCTAACATAATACGTTGCTAACGTAATAGTTGGCGATTTCTATCCGTTAACCATTTGTATTACTGCTGTCCATTTTTTTATCTTTAATATTTTTTATGGACACATTATTAGTGTAATTAGGTAGGCTTTGTTGGTTAATTTTAATCTGTCAATGTCTAATTTACAAATG
>JBKEHN010000126.1:0-9654 GCA_046710905.1 Colwellia sp. | reverse complement strand
CCAAAGTGTAGTTAGTATTTATTGTCGGCATTGTGCAGACAACTTATGGGCGATAACTAATATAGTCGCTAAGTTAAGTCGATTTATATTAAAGCATCAATATTAAAGCATCAATATTAAAGCATCAATATTAAAGCATCATTAGTTAAGAGGAACAAAATGAACATCAAACAGCTTGATAAACTAGTACGGAATATTTTCTTATATTCCGAGGGAAAGGCAAGTAGTTTTGGTCAGATGATCATTACCATACCAGAGTACAAAAAGGCAATACGAACAAAATTTGCTGTCAAAGCGAATTTTAATTATTCTTTTAAAACAAGGAGCAAGATATGAAACTTACAATGAAGGCACGTTTGATTGGAGGCTTCGGCATATTGATCGCCTTAATGATTTTGATGGCGGTGGTATCACTCGATAAATTAGCTGGCATGAACAATCGCATTGATCAGATGGCCGATGTATCTGCGGAAAAAATTAAGTTAGGCGCTCGTATCAATCAAGATGCCATTGCTGTCTCACGCGCTGAGAAAAATATTATCCTTGCCCGTACTGTCGAAGATATGGAGGCAATTGCAGTCCTTCTTAGGACTAGACGCGCAGCAATGGAAGAACGGATAACGCAGTTAAAAGTACTTTTAACTGATGAAGAAAGGTTAAAGCTTGACCAGTTTGACACCACTTGGGATGCTTATTTAGCGGTCAACAAACAGATTAGAACGTTTGCTGCCTTGAACTCGAACCGCAAAGCACAAGCTATGTCAAGTGATGAAGGGGCTAAAGCTTATCTAAGAGCGGAAACAGCAATGAAGTCTATTGCTGACCGTAATGATAAGGGATCTGAACAAGCCAATATAATGGCCGACAATGCCGCTAGTCGGGTCCTGTTCGGAGCACAGATTAAACAGGATATGCTGACAATTTCTCGCGCTGAAAAAAACATCATCCTGGCCAAGTCAACTAAAGATATGGATAGCTATGCGGATGCCACCGCGGCAACACGTAAAGAGATGTTGGTAAGACGTGCGGCTTTACGTGAACTCGCAGACGCAGATGGCAAGGTTAAGCTTGACCAGTTTGCTGATGTTTGGGATAAATACCTTGAAGTTAACGATAAAATCAGACGGTACGCCCGGAATAAAGAAAATGATAAAGCTTTTGCCTTAGCCAGTAATGAGGGACGTGCGTTTACCGATCAGGCCGACAGGCTTATGACGGCTATTGTTATAAAAAATGACGATATTAACAGCATGGTCAGTTTAGAAGCTACCAATGCAGCTAATCGTACGCTATTAGCAGCACGTATCATTCAAGACATGCTGAGCATGCACCGAGATCAGAAAAGTTTGATTTTAGTGACAACCCAAGATGCCATGGCTGTTTATGTCGAGTCTATGGACGTTTTAAAGCAACAGATAGATGCCCAGCTGGTGAAATTGCGTGAAAATTCTACGCTTGAAAGTAATGTTGATCTCGATAAGTTTAGTACCGCATGGGATCAATTTTCTGATATCAGCGATGTGGTGGTTGATACTAGCCTTGAAAATGGTAATAGTAAGGCTTTTGAACTGTCTACAAATGATGGACGTATGTTGTCCGATAAAGCCATAGACTTGATTGCAGCGGTCGTCTCTGAGAATGAAAAAGACCTTGCAGAAGATAAGTTGTCCAGCACCGCAAACTATTTAGCGGGACGTAACTTATTATTAACCATATTAGGCATAGGTTTACTGATTGGATTGGGTACTGCTATATGGATAATTCGTGGCATCATGAGCCAACTTGGTGCAGAGCCACCGGTTATTCTTGAAATCGCTGAAAAAATTGCCGCAGGCGATTTAGAGTCTGAACTAGTACATGGCAAAGGGAAAGTTGTTGGGGTACTTGCCGCTATGATTACAATGCGTAATAAATTAGTTTCAGTTATTACCGAAGTTAACAGCAGTTCTATTGCTCTTTCGGCAGCTTCTCAGCAGGTCAGTGGCACCGCACAAAGTCTAAGTCAAGGTGCTAGTGAGCAAGCAGCTAGTGTTGAGGAAACGAGTGCATCTGTTGAACAAATGGGGTCGTCAATCAATCAAAATAGTGAAAATGCACGAGTGACTGACAGTATTGCTACCGAGTCCTCAAACGCAGCGAAAGAGGGAGGAAGATCTGTTATTGCCACCGTACAAGCTATGAAAGATATCGCTGGGAAGATTACTATTATTGAAGATATAGCTTATCAGACCAATATGTTAGCGCTTAACGCTGCCATAGAAGCAGCCCGTGCTGGTGAGCACGGTAAGGGGTTTGCGGTAGTTGCCGCTGAAGTACGTAAGCTCGCTGAACGAAGCCAAGTAGCCGCTTCGGAAATTAGTCAACTGACGGGAGACAGTGTTAAGGTCGCCGAAACAGCTGGTGGGTTACTGGATAAAATGGTGCCAGATATTGCACGCACAGCCGAACTGGTTCAAGAGATCACGGCCGCTTCTGAAGAGCAAGCAAGTGGTGTTAGTCAGATCACTAGTGCTATGCAGCAGCTTGACCAGGTAACACAACAAAATGCAGCTGGCTCAGAAGAACTGGCGGCGACAGCCGAGGAAATGCGCAGCCAGTCGCAATCTCTAATTGAAATGATTAGTTTTTTCAAACTGCAAAGTAATGCTTCTCTTAAGGTAGCTAGACCTGCAAATAGCGGATCATCATTAAGCATTTCTAAAACAAATCAGTCTACTGAGTATCGTGAACCTACTGAGACATCAGCTGACATTGACGTAAAACAATTCGAACGATTCTGAGGAAAGTGTCATGTCACAGTCAACAAATAAGGAAATATCAAATGAAAACATCAATTCGGGCAATGTTCAGCAATTCTTAACTTTTGTACTCAACGATGAAACCTATGGTGTAGGTATCTTGCATATTCGAGAAATTATAGAATATGATAATTTAACTGTTGTGCCACTTATGCCAGATTTTATATCTGGCGTGATTAACCTGCGGGGTAATGTTGTGCCCGTAGTCAATCTTGCTCGACGTTTTGAGCATCAGTCTAAGGAGATTGGCAAACGCACCAGTATCATTATTATCGACATTATGGATGCAGAGGGTGAGTGTGTTGAGGTGGGTATGGTTGTTGATATCGTTAATGAAGTCATCGAACTAGCTTGTTCTGATATAGCGGCAGCGCCAACATTTGGCGCTAAAATACGTACCGACTTTATCCATGGGATGGGTAAAATAAATGATAAATTAATGATATTGCTCGATGTCAATCATGTACTGTCAATCAGTGAGTTATCTAGCGTGACTAATGCGGTAGATGAACTTAATTTACCATCGGTTCAATAATATGGCTGCGCTACACTTTAAGCAGCCAGAAGTTTCTTCTAAAGCTTATAAGCTGATCAGAGAATTTATTTATAATGAGGCTGGTATAGATTTAGGAGAAACTAAGCAGATGTTAGTGAGTTCTCGTTTGAGTAAGAGGTTACGATACCACCAACTAGACAGTTTCGATCAATATGCAAATTTGTTAATCAATAATCAAGGTATAGAACGCAAGATAGCTATTGATTTATTAACAACCAATGAGACTTATTTTTTTAGAGAAGCGGAGCATTTTGCTGCGCTGAAAAAATTGGTCTTAGACAATCATCCTGCGGAACAAAAATTTCGTCTATGGAGTGCTGCTAGTTCAAGTGGCGAAGAGGCTTATAGCATTGCCATGGTGTTGGATGATTATTTTGGGGTAAGTGGTAAGTGGGAGATTTTTGGTTCAGACATAAATAGCCTAGTTATCGAAAAAGCAAAAAAAGGCCTTTATCAGTGCCTTCGTATTGATGCGATACCACCAAATTTTCTTCGTAACTATTGTTTGAAGGGGCGTGGTGAGTACGAAGGCTTTTTATTGATAGATAAAAAACTAAAGCATAACACTCATTTTTCAGAAATTAATTTAACTAAGCCTTTACCTGATGTTGGTATGTTTGATGTCATATTTCTGCGTAATGTACTTATTTACTTTGACGCTAAAACTAAAGAAAATATTATTCGAAGTCTGATTTCAAAATTGAGACCCAAAGGTCTCTTGTTTATTGGTCATTCTGAGTCACTAAAATCTATGGATTTACCCATTGATCTAATCGGACCCACTACCTACCAGAAGAGGTAGGTAGTTATTGATATATATTAAAGATTAGGGATTAATATAATGAAAAATGGTACTAGAAAGGTTTTTCTTCATCCGGGTGATTTTGTATTTGGTGAACCAGGTACACATGTACATACAGTTTTGGGTTCGTGTATCGCTATCTGTCTATGGCACCCTGTATTACGTATTGGTGGCATGTGTCACTTTGTATTGCCATTTAGGCCAAGTGCAGAGTCTAAGTCTGAAGAACTCGATGGGCGCTATGGGGAAGAAGCAATGAAAATGTTTGATCTAGCCCTTAAATTGCACCAAACGAATTATAAAGAATATCAAGCAAAGATATTTGGTGGAGCTAATATGTTTAAAGAAACGACTGCTTCTAAAGATACATTAATAGGAGAAAAAAATGCAAATAAAGCAATGCAACTATTAATGAATAGAGGGGTAGCAATCACAGTTGTACATGTTGGAGAACAAGGTCATAGACGTATTGCGATGGATGTTGGTACAGGTGACGTATGGGTTAAATACAAATCTGATAACGCTGATGAAAAATCTATGGGCTCACAAAGTGGAATAAATTAGGATTAGCTAAATGAGTGAAATTGCAGTTTTGATTATTGATGACTCGGCACTCGTTCGTCAAGTTCTCAGTACTATTATTAACGACACAGCTGGGATGAAAGTTATCGCTACCGCCCAGGATCCAGTTTTTGCACTTAAAAAATTGGAAACAATTAAGCCAGACGTTATAACACTAGACATAGAAATGCCTAGAATGGATGGTTTGACGTTTCTGAAAAAGCTGATGAAAGAAGACCCTTATCCAGTAGTTATGTGTTCTACACTGACTCATAAATCTTCGGCTAGCAGTATAAAAGCACTTCGACTAGGCGCAGTTGAAATTGTAGCCAAGCCTACATCGAATCTGAAAAAAGAATTAAGTGCTCAAAGCAAGTTAATTATAGCTGCAATAAGGGTAGCAGCTAAGGCTAAAGTTAGTAATCTGAGAATACCAGCTAAAAAGATACCAACAATATTAGACGGTCAAAGAAAGCAGAATGCAGATGTCATCCTGCCCAAGTTATCTAAAGTTATTTCGCAGCCGTCTAATAAACTTGTTGCTATAGGCGCTTCTACTGGTGGCACTATTGCACTTGAGTATGTGATATCTTCTTTGAAAAAAGATTGTCCTGGCGTAGTTGTGGTTCAACACATGCCCGCAGCATTTACAGCTGCTTTTTCATCTCGGTTAAACTCGGTTGCAGAGGTGTACGTAAAAGAAGCTGAAGATGGTGATATGGTTGAAATGGGTAAAGTACTCATCGCACCAGGTGGTAAACATATGATAATAGATAATCGACTTGGAAAATTATACGTTTTAATAAAAGACGGTCCTCTGGTAAGCCGACATAAGCCTTCTGTCGATGTATTGTTTCGTTCTGTCGCTCACTCAGCAGCAAAACAATGCCTGGGAATCATTATGACAGGTATGGGAGATGATGGTGCTAACGGTATGAAAGAAATGTTTGATCTTGGAGCATTTACGTTAGCACAGAACCAAGAAAGTTGTGTTGTTTTTGGCATGCCTGCAGTTGCTATTGAACGCGGAGGTGTTAAGAGAATATGCTCGCTTGAGCTTATTCAAAAGATGATTAATGCTTTTAATCGACCGGTTGAATTTAAGGACTATCTTTAATAAAGGTCGAGAGCGAACCTTTTTAGAGCTTAATTATAAAGCGCCGATGTTAAAGTTGCCTAATATTGATGATAATCTGCCCCTGTAACAGATTTTATGTAACGGCTAGTTTTAAATATAATCCTTTAAACGGTCTTGGAATTCAATCATAAATCGATTCAAGGCCGTTTTCGAGCTTCTTATTGGCATCGTCCATTTCTTCGATGCTGCATCTATGGCAAGATAAGTGACTTTTCTCGTAGAATCATCAGCGGCAATAGCTGACCTTTTTTAATCGCTTTTCAAATAATACTGTTCAGTAGTTCTATGGTATTTTTTATCTATATGGCTTTGCGAATGTCTTGGGGGTATTTGAATAACATATTTAGATTCGACCAATGCGCTCGCCAAGAGCGACTTATTTGTGGATATTTATCATCCCAGCCCGAGTAGAAACTGTCGAGTTCAAGTAGCCCCTCCTCTTCTGTAACTGATTGATATATAATTTAAATTATCGACAATAGTCTTATGATCCTTGCAAGACACATACTTCATCGAATTAACTACCATATGAACAATACAGAGCTGAATTTGAGTTTGACCAAATACGGCATTAATTGCTTTAGGAAAAGCTTCCAAGCAATCAATACAGGCAATCAACACAGGCAATCAACACAGGCAATGAGGATATCATTTATCCCTCGATTTTGAAGCTCTATCAATACATTCAAGCAGAACTTAGCCCCTTCGTTTTCCGCTATCCACATACCTAACAGCTCTTTATGGCCTTCGATATTGACGCCTATAGCCAGATAAATAGCTTTATTAATAACGTGTTTATCTTGTCTGGTTTTTACGACTAAACAGTCAAAATAAATAATGGGATAGACCAAATCTAAGAGACTGGCTTACCATTCAATGACTTGCTCGATAACCGCATTGGTGACACGAGATATCAACGTAGGTGAAATAGCAGCATCATACCTTTTCTTAAACGTATCAACGACTTCTCTTGTCGTCATACCTTTGGCATACAGATAAATGATTTTGTCGTCCATTGAGGTAAATCGCTTATGGTTCTTGTTCGACTAATTTAGGTTCAAAGCTCCTTTCTCTATCGCGGGGTGTTTCAAGGTCAACCTGACCATCGTCAGTACCAATAAACTTAGAGAAATAACCATTTCAGCTATTATTCGTAGTAGATTGCTGATGAAGAACGTAACCAAGAGGTTCTTCATGCTCTGGGTTTAACGGGTATTTAACGGTTATCTTGGTTAATATTCTCCGAAAGTCGGTTAAGTCTTGCTCTGACTTCATCCCTTTGACTGCTTGCTTAGTAAATACTTCGAGTTCTTTGTTATTCATACCTGCCTATCCTAAACCCTATATGGACATTAATAATAGGCAGTTACAGGGTCCTTAATTGCACTTATGGGTAGTCTTAAGATTACCTTGATAAGATTAATTCAGTATTCCTACACTAAATTTGGCTCTGTGTTATAAACCTGGTATACATTTTATAAAGTCGATACTGTCCAGCTTTTTAAGGCTGTTGTAGGTAGTTTTAAACAGTTATATCACTTGATTATAGAAACTTTGGCGTTACTCAAACGAAATTTTTCACTCACACTAGCATAAAAATTTATTAATTTTCATTGGCTCTTGGCAAATACTTGAGTGAACCTTACTGTTTAAATATCTACCAGACATTTGTAATACTACTTATAAAAATAACACGCCAAAATAGTTTTAAAGTTATCTATTATTGAATAATTTTCGCATCCTTTTTATCAAAACGTCAGAATCGACAGGTTTTTGTAGCATATTTTTATACAGGCTCATATCTAAAGAATTATTACTACTGTTGCCAGCAAAACCACTGATAATCTGAATGATTATGTCAGGATATTTTTCTTTAACTATTGTTGCAAGTTCATAGCCATCAATATTTTTCATAATAACATCTGAAATCAAAATATCGATATACTCATACTCTAAAATTTTTAGTGCCTGCGTTGCATCTTCAGCACAAAAAACATTAAACCCATTCGATAATAGAATTTTACGGGTTGCTTCAAGCAGCGTCGACTCGTCATCTACCAGTAAAACATTTCCTGTTTCTTGTACATTTTTGTAGGTCATTTGTGGTTTTATTGATTTTTTTATTGATTGTTTTGTTATTTTTTTTGTTGATTGTTTTGTTTTTTGATTCAAATGACCGTCATAATAACGAGGAAAATAGAATGTAAATTTACTCCCTTTAGCGACGACTGAATGAACAGATACATCACCACCATTATTTTTCACAAAATTGTAGACAATACTAAGTCCTAAGCCAGTGCCTAGCTCACCCTTAGTGGTAAAAAACGGGTCAAATATTTTATCTTTTATTTTTTCATTAAAGCCACAACCATTATCAGTAAAAGAAAGAAGTACATATTCACCAGGTATAATATTTAATACATTAATATCCTCTAGAGTAATGCACTTATTTTCAGTTTCAATTATTAACTTGCCATGTTCATTCATGGCGTGCATAGCATTAATACATAGATTAAAAATAGCATCTTCCATATCACTTTGATCAATCTTTAATTCCCAAATATTATCCTGCAACTTATATGTTAAATTTATATTTTTCGTCAATGTTTCTTCTAACATACTATGCTGTTGTTCTAACAATGTATTAATATTTATAATATCGTCATTCGGTAATTTTTCTTGAGAAAGCGTCAATAGCTTACTTGTTAGTTTTGCCGCACGTTTACTGGCGTACTGAATTTCATTTGCATAATTTATTAGTTCAGCATTTACAGAGTTTAATTTTATTAATTCGGAATAACCTGTGATTATTCCAAGCATATTGTTGTATTCATGAGAGATAGGGCCTGTAAGCTTACCGATAGCTTCCATTTTTTGTGATAATTGTAACTTTTGTAATAAAATTACTTTTTCTCTATCAGCAATAACTAATTCATCAGCTCGCTTATTTTTCTCTTCGTTTTGAAAGACTAATTCTTTATTAGCAAGCGCTAATTCATTGGCTCTGTTAACTTTATCTTGTTTGGCAATAACTAAATCACCAGCTCGTCTATTTTTCTCTTTGTTTTGCAAGACTAATTCTTTATTAGCAAGCGCTAATTCAGCGGCTCTGTTAACTTTATCTTGTTTGGCAATAACTAAATCACCAGCTCGTCTATTTTTCTCTTTGTTTTGCAAGACTAATTGTTTCTTAACAAGCGCTAATTCAGCGGATCTGTTAACTTTATCTTGTTTGGCAATGACTAATTCATCAGCTCGCTTATTTTTCTCTTTGTTTTGCAAGGCTAATTCTTTATTAGCAAGCGCTAATTCATCAGCTCGTTTGACTTTATCTTGTTTGGCAATAACTAAATCACCAGCTCGCTTATTTTTCTCTTTGTTTTGCAAGGCTAATTGTTTCTTAACAAGCGCTAATTCAGCGGATCTGTTAACTTTATCTTGTTTGGCAATGACTAATTCATCAGCTCGCTTATTTTTCTCTTTGTTTTGAAAGGCTAATTCTTTATTAGCAAGCGCTAACTCAGCGGCTCTGTTAACTTTATCTTGTTTGGCAATGACTAATTCATCAGCTCGCTTATTTTTCTCTTTGTTTTGCAAGGCTAATTCTTTATTAGCAAGCGCTAATTCATTGGCTCTGTTAACTTTATCTTGTTTGGCAATAACTAAATCACTAGCTCGTCTATTTTTCTCTTTGTTTTGCAAGACTAATTCTTTCTTAGCAAGCGCTAATTCAGCAGTTCGCTTATCTTTCTCTTTGTTTTGAAAGGCTAATTCTATATTAGCAAGCGCTAATTCATCA
>JBKEHN010000125.1:0-9657 GCA_046710905.1 Colwellia sp. | reverse complement strand
TATCAAAGGTAAGTTCAGTATTTAGGCCCGGATCTTCTGTATCAAATTTTACATCGTGTTCTTGTTGTGCACATTCAGGATTATCACGAAGTGACTGCATTCTGTAAGTCGTTTGTGCCCAGACAGTACGGTAATAAGTACGAGAATTTTCTAGTATTACTTCACCATCACGGCTAAAGCGGATGGTATCTTCGTTGTTAAGGCTACCAATGTCAGTACAGTAATCTTGAACACCGTGCTCTGCTAAAATAGTATTAATTGCGTCAACGTCGCTTGCACGAATTTGAATAACACCACCTAACTCTTCATTAAATAACGTTGCTAAATCATCACTTGCACCTGTTGCTTCATTTACCCTAACGAGTTTACTGATGTCAATATCAACACCAGTATGACCAGCAAAGGCCATTTCAGTCACTGTAGTGAATAAACCGCCGTCTGAAATATCATGGTAAGCAATAAGCTTTTCAGCGCGAACAAGTGTTTGCATCGCGTTGAAGAAACCTTTTAATACTTCAGGGCTATCAACATCAGGTGTATCACTACCAAGTTGCTTGTAAACTTGTGCTAAACACGAACCACCTAAACGTTTTTTACCTTGAGATAAGTCGATAGCAATAAGGCGAGTGTCACCTTTATCAGTGCGCAGCTCTGGTGTTACTGTTTTACGGATATCTTCAACAGCACCAAAAGCGGTAATAATTAAAGACATGGGAGAGGTAACAGATTTCGTTTCACCATTATCTTTCCATTGGGTTTTCATCGACATAGAGTCTTTGCCAACAGGGATAGTTAAACCAAGGGCTGGACAAAGTTCTTCACCGATAGCTTTAACGGCTTCATAAAGACCTGCATCTTCACCAGGGTGACCAGCTGGCGACATCCAGTTAGCTGAAAGTTTAATACGGTTTAACCTATTACCGTCAGAACCAGCAATATCAGTACCAGCAATGTTCATTAGTGATTCAGCTACAGCTAAACGAGCAGAAGCGCCAAAGTTTAATAAAGCAACAGGTGTACGTTCACCCAATGACATTGCTTCGCCGTGGTAAGAATCAAGGGCTGATGCAGTAACACCACAATCGGCAACAGGAACCTGCCAAGGACCAACCATTTGGTCACGGTTAACCATACCGGTGACGCTTCGATCGCCAATGGTAATTAGGAAGGTTTTTTCAGCAACCGTTGGTAGACTTAAAATTCTATCAGCAGCATCAGTTAATGTCACTGTGCTTAAATCGAGTGAATCACCTTCAGCTGTTGCTGTTTTAACGTCTTTATAAATTTTAGGTGTTTTACCTAATAAAACGTCAAGTGGTAAATCAATTGGCGTATTTAATTTTTTATTGTTAGCGAAATGTTCATCAGTAACTGTTAAGTGTAATTCTTCAGTGGCACGACCAACAACAGCATATGGTGCACGTTCACGGGCACATATTTGTTCGAAAGTGGCTAAGTTTTTGTCGGATACGGCAATAACATAACGTTCTTGAGATTCATTACACCATATTTCATGAGGCGCCATGCTGCGCTCGTCATTTGGTACTTTACGCAGTTCAAATACACCACCGCGGCCGCCATCAGCAACTAACTCAGGGAAAGCATTTGATAAACCACCAGCACCCACATCATGGATGAAAGCAATTGGGTTCTCTTCACCTAACTGCCAACACTTATCGATAACTTCCTGACAACGACGTTCCATTTCAGGATTCTCACGTTGTACAGAAGCAAAGTCTAAGCTTTCAGCTGATTGACCTGATGCCATTGATGAAGCAGCACCGCCACCTAAACCAATGTTCATTGCTGGACCACCTAATGCAATAAGGTTGGCGCCAACGATGATCTCACGTTTTTGTACATGCTCATCACGGATGTTACCTAAACCACCAGCAAGCATAATTGGCTTGTGGTAACCACGTACTTCTTTTCCGTTAAACGAGTTAACTTCTTCTTCATACGTACGGAAGTAACCTAAAATAGCAGGGCGACCAAATTCGTTATTAAATGCAGCGCCACCTAATGGACCTTCGATCATGATATCGAACGCAGTAACTATACGGCTTGGTTTACCAAAGTCAGTTTCCCAAGGTTGTATAAAGTCAGGAATACGTAAATTAGATACAGAGAAACCGACTAAACCCGCTTTTGGTTTTGAACCAATACCCGTTGCGCCTTCATCACGAATTTCACCACCAGAGCCTGTTGCAGCACCAGGGTAAGGAGAAATAGCAGTAGGGTGGTTATGGGTTTCAACTTTCATTAATATTTGAATATCTTCATGGTGGTAACCATAGATATTCGTTTCAGGGTCGGGGAAGAAACGTCCACCTTTATTACCCACCATTACCGCTGCATTATCACTATAAGCGCTAAGCACGTAATCAGTGTTGATTTCGTGGGTATTACGGATCATTTTAAACAACGATTTTTCTTGTTTAACGCCGTCAATAGTCCAGTCTGCGTTGAATATTTTATGACGACAATGCTCTGAGTTTGCTTGAGCAAACATGTAAAGCTCAATATCGTGTGGATTACGTCCTAGTTTAGTGAAGTTTTCAAATAAGTAATTTACTTCATCTACGGCTAAGGCTAAGCCTAATTCGATATTCGCTTTAACTAATGCTTGTTTACCGCCATGTTCAATATCAATCGCGGTTAATTTAGCTGGCTCACTGCTAGCAAAAAGTAAACTTGCCTGATCAAAGTCATTAAAAATACTTTCCATCATACGGTCGTGTAATAAAGCGTTTAGCTGTACTTCTTGCTCAGTGCTTAATTTCTTATCGCTGTTTAATGATACGTAATAGGCAATACCGCGCTCTAAACGAACCACTTTAGCTAAACCACAGTTATGCGCTATATCGGTAGATTTTGATGACCAAGGAGAAATAGTACCCGGACGAGGAGTTACTAATAAAAACGAACCAGTAGGTTGATGCTCTTCAATTGTTGGACCGTAAGTCAATAATTGCTGTAAAACATTCTCTTCGCTTAAACTTAACTCTTCATTAAGTTGAGCGAAATGGGCAAATTCAGCATAAATATCATTTACTGGCAGTTGTAACTGTTCACATTGAGCTAATAGTTTTTTAACTCTAAAGTCAGAAAGTGCTGGAGCGCCACGAAGGTTTTTAATCAACATCGTCATAGGGTAATTACCAAGTTTTATGTAAGGCTTTGATTGGCTTTTAATTACTAAATTTGCATAGTAAAAGCTAACCGAAAATTTCGCGCATATTATAGTTGAAAACAAAGCTTTTGTTAACGTAAAAAACAAAGTAATAACTTGACATGGTTGTCAGGTAAAAAGTACTTGGCTAATAGATCAATACACGACACAATTGAGGACATGAAAAAATATTTATCTGTTTCAATAAAATCTAAATTCTTTACTATGTTAGAGAGTACGTTAGTGACTAAATTCATCTCACTGCTATGGGTTATTTTTGTGTCCACGTTGTTGAGTGCTTGTGATAAAAAAACCGATACGGCAAGTTTATCCCGTATATTGGATAGAGGTTATATCAATGTAGGTACTATTTTCGGCCCGACAAACTATTATAGTACCGCAAATGGCTTTGCTGGTTTTGAATATGAGCTAGCAAAAAAGTATGCAGATTCGCTTAATGTGGAATTACGTATTGTCCCCACCTATAGTATTAATGAGCTTTTTATAAAATTAAATACTGGTGAAGTTGATTTGCTTGCGGCGGGATTATCAATTACTGATAAACGCTTACAACGTTTTAGGTTTGCTCCTAGCTATGAAACTATTAGCCAGAAATTAGTCTTTAAACAAGGTAACATTAGACCTAGGGAAGTAGCTGATTTAACAGGTAAGTTAATGGTAATGTCTGGCTCAAGTTATGTAGAGAACCTTGAATATCTGCAACAAACAAATAGCGAATTAACTTGGCAAGAAACAGCTGAGTTTGATAGTGAAGAACTACTAAAAAAAGTATTAAGTGGCGAAATAGATTATACCATTATTGATAGTAATAGCTTAGCCATTAACCGCCGTTACTTCCCCGAGATAAGTATTGGCTTTAGTATTGATAAACCTGAATCATTAGCTTGGGTGGTAAGTGAAAATAGCCCCGATGACATTTTAGCAAGCTTAGTAGAATTTTTTGGTACGGTACATCACGACGGTACTTTACTCGCCTTAGATGATAAGTATTATGGTCACATTGAACAGTTTAATTATGTTGAAACACGGACATTTATTAAAGCTGTTGAAAATACGTTACCTAAATATAAACACTTTTTTAAAAAGTATGCACAAGAGCTTGATTGGCGCTTATTAGCCGCTATTAGCTATCAAGAGTCGCACTGGAACCCAACAGCACGCTCATATACCGGTGTTCGCGGTATGATGATGCTTACCTTAGCCACAGCTAAACAAATGGGTATAAAAAGCCGTTTAGATACCGAGCAAAGTATTAGAGGGGGCGCAAAATACTTTAAACGAATGATTGCAATGATGCCGGATAGAATACCAATGCCTGATCGTATTTGGTTCGCGCTAGCTTCTTATAATATTGGTTTTGGTCATTTAAATGATGCACGAATTATTACCCAACGCCAAGGTGGTGATCCTGATCGTTGGGTAGAAGTTAAAACTCGTTTGCCGTTATTACAACAGAAAAAATATTACAAAAAGACTAAATATGGTTATGCCCGAGGTGAAGAACCAGTGCATTACGTCGATAATATTCGCCGTTATTACGACACGTTAACTTGGTTAGATGATCAAGCTCAAGAGCAGATTATTGCATTGAAGCTGGCGCAAGAAAAATTAAAAGCAGCATCACTCATCAATGAGCAAGTCTTGGTTGAGTCATCAGATCAAGCTGTTTCTCAGTAAAAGTGTATCGATATTATTCTAAAAGAAGCTGAGGAAGCAGCAGAGGTGGCTCAGTAAATTAACGACAAGTAGCGTCCATCAATTTTAAATTTCTAATGTCATAAAACTGTCACTATAGCAGGCTATAGTGAAAAAACTATTAAAAAACAATTGGGATAATTAAAATGAAAAGATCATTAAAAAACAATCAACGTAAAAAGCAACTAACCCGTCAACATCATAAAATGACCTCACGTAGACAGTCTCACTTTAACCAAGTAATCAATGAACTATTTGAATCGCAAACCACTAGCCAAGTTCATCCATGAAGTTAACTAATAATAATAGCGGTTTCATCAAGGTTAGTTGATTCTTTATCAATTAATTGAAATTGATTAAACCCTATAGTGACTATGTCATCATGGTTGAGCTTTTCACGAGATATCTTTGTTGCATTTAATTCAGTACCGTTGGTACTGGCAAGATCCTCAACATAAGTAATCAATTGACCCTCAATGAACGGGTCTAACTCTGTTACTAAACGCGCATGTTTTGAACTAACTGCAGCATCATTAATTTGAATATCATTACTACTTGCACGGCCTATATATAATAGCCCTTCGACTAATTGCCATTTATTAATAACTACATCTTCAACACTTAAGGCTAAGTAAGCCATATAGACTCCTAATTTACTTATTTTTTAATTTATTTTTAATTTATTTTCTTAAATTGATTAAACCTACCGTCAGGTTATCTCTACTATTTTGGTCTATTGCTTGATTTATCATGTCATCACAAACATCTTTTTTAGTCTTAAAATCAGTTAAGTAGTGACTAATTTCTTCTTCAGTTAAATAGTCATGCAAACCGTCGGTTGATAGCATAATGGTATCACCACTATTTATGACAATAGTTTTTGTATCAACCGATATTTTTTTTCTAACGCCAATGGCTTGTGAAAGTAAATTTTTAGTATTAGCATTTTTTGCGGTTTCAGCGCTGATCGCACCTTTATTGACTAATTCTTGAAGCATGGTGTGATCAACCGTTTCTTGCACTAAACTTTTATCTTTTAAGGTATATGCGCGCGAGTCTCCAACCCAACCAAGGTGGCATTTATTATTTTCTATTACTATTAATACACCAGTAGTGCCCATTCCTTGTTGGCCAGCCGTATTTTTTGCTTGCTTAAAAATATTTAAATTTGCGCCATTAAGTTGTTCTGTAATCCATGTCAACCAATTAGCTTGGTTAGTTATAGATACTTTACTCCAAGCCGATTTGATATGTTTAACTAACATGGCGCTAGCAACTTCGCCAGCATTGTGACCACCCATGCCATCGGCAATTAGCATCCAAACGACATCTAATTCCTTATGAATACCATAGCTAATAGCATCTTCGTTATTGTCTCGAATAGTACCCTGATGACAAAGGGATTTAATATGATAATTCATAGGGAGTAAATTTTTTCACCTTGCTCTAATTATGATGAGTAACTCTTTAATTGATAATATACTTTTTAGTTAACTAGCCGCTACCTTAAAATCTCTTTTAAGTGCACTTGTTAATGCGAACTTAAATTCAGCCATTGATTGGTAACGTTTTTCAATATCCTTGTGCATGGCCTTATTACAAATTCTCATAGCACTTGTTGGTAAGTTTATATTATGCTGATTGACAGCAATAGCTTTCGCTTTTGTAATTTGGTATGCAACAGTAGCGATAGACTCGCCTTGAAAAGGTAAGTGACCACAAAGTAATTGGTAGAAAGTCACGCCTAAACTGAAAATATCGCTACGACCATCTACCTTTAAGCCCAGTATTTGTTCTGGAGACATATAATAAGGACTTCCCATAATAATACCTGTACGGGTTTTACTGTTATCACTGACGTAGGCTATGCCAAAGTCAGTCACGGTCACTTTGAGCAAATCATCATCGTAAATAATGTTTGCTGGCTTGATATCACGATGCACAACATTTTGGTTATGAGCATAATCTAGTGCATCTGTTATCTGAATTAATAACTGATAAAGCAATGGCGTAGGCAGTGTTTGTCCTGGTTGGGTAAATAATGATAACGGTGCGCCTGTGAGTAAATCCATAGCTATATAGCCTAAGTGATTATCTTCACCAACATCATAAATAGTGACTATATTGGCATGGCTTAAACCACCCGCTGTTTGCGCCTCTCTAAAGAAACGTTGCTTAGCTTCATCAAACTCTGGAGAATCAATATCATCGCTTAATTGCAGTGTTTTTATGGCAACATGACGGTTTATTTTAGGGTCGACACCTTGATAAACAATGCCCATTGCACCTTTTCCTAAAATCCCTTCAACTTGATAACGACCAAAGTTTTCAACCGTAAGGTGATGATTGATTTTGGCTTGGCTTTGTATTTTGTTTTTGTATGGACTAGCCACTATTACTAACGTTTGTTCAAGTTCATCCTTATCTATCGATAAGGGAGCTAGCTGATTTATTGATGTCTCGTGGTTATGATTTACTGTAATATTTTTTTCTTTAAGCAAGGAGCTACTTTTTTTGACTTGCGTAAGTTGTTGTTGTTTATTGTCGAATGTATTGCTTTGTGGAGATCCATTTTCTCTGTTCAAAGGACCTTGATAATTAAGCGCTGCGACAAAATTATTATATTCTTTTTGATAAGCGAAGAGTAAGAGCCATGTGCCCATTATCGTAATGAGTACAGGCATAACTTCAAGCCATTGTTGCTGATTGAATAAAAAATATTGTAGTGTAAAAAAGAGTAAGGCGTAGCTAACTATACTTATTATTTGCTGTTTTACCGGTAAATGTCGAATAAACCAGGTTAGGGTAATACCTAACAACAAAAGCATCCAAGCTAATAATAGAGTGAGTAAGCTCTGATATAAATAATCGTGTTGAATTAACTTGTTAAGTAGAGGTGTGAGTATTTTATCATATGCGTCTTTATTATCAGTAATGATGATGACTTTGTAATCATCATTTAGCTTAATCTGAGAGCCAACAGAGTATTGTTGGATAAATTGACTTACCGAGCTTAACCTAGATAAGTTAGTAGCTGACTTATCTAGGTTAAGCTGGTTTATTTGTCTTTCTTGAATTAATTGATTAACCGTAGGTAAGTTTTCTGAAATAAATACTTCACCAAAAAATCCTAAAGGAAATTTTTTAGGAAGTAAGGTCTTTTCAGCTGAGAGTAAACTTAATTGCCAATCTTGTTTGATGAGTAGTTCAGTACTTGAGTTGAGTTGCTTTAATATTTCGCCAGGTAAACTGAGGTGAATTTTTCCTCGCTGGTACCACACTAACGGAAAACTTTGTCGCTCGTTTTGTAGAAACGGTGTAAAAGTAAAGTACTTTGATCTCAATATTTCAGCACTAGCTTCTGACGGAAAGCGGAACCAATTGAGCAGTGGTGAAAAAGTCATTGTAGCTTGAGACTTCAGTGGCGAAGTTGAGATCATTTGGCTAGAGTCGATAACAATTTTATTTTTACGTGGTGCTAAGAACAAGTACTGCTCAAGCTTTGTCATAAAAGTCTTTGATTGCTGACCTAAAAGAGTTATCTGGCTGTTTGGATGATAGGACAAAAGCGTTGTGATTGCTGTTATATCTTGTTCATTGAACCCAGATTGCAACGTTAAAACATCCGTAGTCTTTAAACCCTGATTTTTTGCTAACAATGTAGAGGATTGTGTAAGCTGACTTTGCCAATATATATTTAATTGATTTAATAGATTTAGACCGCCAATGGATAGATACCAAAAGCTAAACCCCCAGAATAATAGAAGCAGATAAAACCAACCCGTTTGATAAATAGGTAGAAGACGTTTGAGCATGTGTAGTGAAAACCTTTAGCTATTTTTTATTATTATTGTTTTGCAGGTATTACACTGCTATTAATACCTTAATGTGCTTGCTATATCAAATTTTAGCTAATAAGTTATTAGCAGTAAAAGTGATTTTATTCTTTACAGTCTTGAGCTAAAGCTATTAATATTCAATTGTTTATAGTTAACTGTAGTGGCATAGTTAATTTGGCCACCTAACTAGAGGTGTTATTATACACCCAATAGTAAAGAGTTTGAAGATCATGCCAGAGTAGGAGATCAGCGAACTTCGACTTTTATGTTATTCCTTAATAATAGCCTTAAAGGTGGAGTAACCCAATTTACCCGCATAGATAAGACTTTTTCACCTAAACGAGGAACCGCTTTATTATCGAACAGTCTTACTCCTCAAGGCAGAGAAAATATTGAAAGTATGCATTGGGGTATGCCAGTGGAAGATGGCTTTAAAGTTATTATTACCAAAGGGTTCCGTCTTAAAGGTAAACGTTTTATAAAAGAGCCTAATGAATATATACCAGCCTACACAGACCAAGGTTTCCTGAAATCAAGACTACCTGAAGCTTTATTTAAGAAGATTTATAAATTTTATCAAACGAATCAAAATACTGCGATAAATGAGTATGTCGAAGGATTTATTACTAGTAAAGCAGAGCCGATACCTAGTGAACTTATTCCCCTTATAGAGGATTTAAAGAACGAAATTCATCAAGTGTTGTAGCCTTTGGTAGAGGCGTAGATTGGTCATTATCTTAAACCAAGTTATGTCTTTGCAATACGCAGGTATCGAAATGGCGCTGTATTAAAAGAACATCGCGACCGAGGTAAAACACATGTTGCGAGGGTGATTATTAATATTGAACAATTGGTTAGACAGCCTTGGCTGTTAGTCATTGAAGATCATAACTACCGTAAACATCATCTTTTACTCAGCCCTGGCGATAT
>JBKEHN010000124.1:0-9744 GCA_046710905.1 Colwellia sp. | reverse complement strand
ATCTAAACCTTTATCAACTATTCGTCTAGTAAGCTGGATAAACGTCTCTTTATATTTAGTAAATAATTTTGTCAGCTCTGTTAATTGAATATCAACATTGATACTTTTATTTTATAACTCAATATCTTTGCGTTGATTAACAAGTAATAGGTGAGTACTGGATAACTTTTCAAGATACTTCATCTCTTTCTGAGTATAAAATACTTTTTATTACGGCGTAACTACAGTAAATAGATGTTCAGTTACTAAACATCTATTGCTATTTTTCTCATATTATAATTTACCCATGGCAATAACTGGTAGTCGTTAGTCGTAACAGCGCAAAAATAATGGCTACTAATAGAATAAGTGATTTTCGTTTATTAATAAGGTTTGAGCTGGTATATAAACCTCCATAGTGTTGATTATTAAACCTTGAATACACTAAAAATAGTACAAATCAAAATAACCATAAATGGTAATAGTTACTATTTATAATAAGTGTGGATATATAATATATATACATATTTAACGTCGTTCGTTCATTTAAATCAAACGCTGCCATAAATGGTAAGTTGGCAGCATGATTTTTATTATTACTCTATTTAAACAGTAAAAATCTTATTGACTGGTAAATCACGTATTCGCGTTTTACGGCACCAATTGCAGGTAATTAAAATGTAAGCAATTAATTAATGTGTTTACTCAGTTTTTTGGTTTTGACTGTTGATGGCTATTTTAGGCTGCCACTCTAGCCAGTCTGTATCAACATCTTGATGCAAAACAAAGCTTGCTGGTAGGTATATTGTCGCTTTTTCAAGCGTTTTAATATCATCTCCAGCAACTGCAGGGGTAGCAAAGGCAATACCACCAGCAAGTAGGGTTTCTATCGATTCAGAATTAATATTAACGCCAGAGAAAATACCCGCTTCAATTTTGATACCACTAGTATTCCAAAATTGGCTTTGGCCGTTAACAAGGGCAGCGTAACGTTTGGCGATATTGATAAAAATATTTACCTGATCGGCGGTAGGAGATAAATCGAGTCCGATTACTCTACCAACCTTAATTTGACGATACAACACAGGATTCCCTACGCGTACAGAGCCAAGACGGTCAGTAGTTAATTTAATATTTAAGCCATAACTAAGTTGCTCTACTGTCGGGGCTAACTCAAGTGCTTGAAACTGGCTTGTTGGCTCAGCTTTTACATTATGAGAAGGTAGTAAACCAATGAATGCTCCATCAAGTAAAGTGGCAACATTTTTAGAACCGACTAAACCTATTTCAGGTTCTACTTTCCAAAATTTTGTTCCTTGGCGAGCGTATTGGCTACCGAAATCATTTAATAATACTAAAGCAGTTACCCCTACTTTATCTTGATCAAAAATTAAACGTTCCACTGTGCCGAGCGTTTGTTCTTGATAAACGACTTTGGTATTTACTTTTAATCCAGTTATATCATTAAATTGGATACTAATCGTTTGCCCTGCATTTTTAGCGTGTTCTTCATGCTTAAATAAGGTAAAACTAGATAACTCGTCAACGGGCATATCTATTTTTATTGAGTCATTCATTGATGCAGATAACGACAGTTCTGGATTATAAAAACTGATACCACCGCGTAAAATAGCATCTAGCGATTCAGTTTTTACTACAAAATCACTTAAGCCCCCTGAGATACTAAGGCCACCCGCATTATAAAAACGGCTGGTACTTGTTAATAAATCTTGGTGTTCTTCGTCAATGGTGATACTGACTTTAATATTGTCATCAGTTTTATTTAAGCTAACATTATCGACTTGCCCAATAGTAATGCCACGGTAACTAATAGCACTACCCGGTGTTGCCACATTGGCATGTTCAGTGGTTAAAGTCAGCTGTATGCCTGGGGCGCCGGCAAGTTTTACTGGCGGTTGGCTAAACAAAGTAAAGTGACTTTTTGCATCACCTTGTCCAAGGTTAAAGGTAATATAAGTACCGCCAAATAAAGCATCGGTATCGCTAACACCAGAAAGACTTAAATTGGGTTTAACTAAATAAAACTGGGTATTAGCTTTTAATATATATTGGTATTTAGGCAATAAGCCTAGTTGTAGTTGTTGGAAATCACCTTGAATATTCACGTGATGAATAGCACCAATTTCAAGACCGCGATATAACACACGGGTATCGTTACCTACTGCGGCACTCGCGGCAATGTTTAGGGTAAAATTAATCTTTTGCTTGGCGAGTTTTTTATTAGCATAAAGCAAGAAACTATCACCGTTTTGAACCAATTTCTTTTGTGAATCTTGCGTACTATCTTGACTAATAAAAGCAATACCACCAGTTAAAATGCTCTGTAATGACTGCGCTTGAATATCGACACCCAGTAAATTTGCGGAAATTTTTACACCTGAGTTATTATAAAAACGGCTACTATTATTCACATAATGACTAAACTTTGGCTGGACATGAATATGTATTAAATGGCGCTCTGGTGCAGTTGTTTCAATGGCTTGTATATTACCAACGACTTGTTGTTTGTAATATACATTACTGCCAACTTGTAATGAACTACGGTCGCTACTTGTTAACATTAAGTGTAAACCAGGCTCGGTATATTTATAAGGAGGCTTGCTACTAAATACGTTAAATTTGTTGCTGGCGTTACCTGCTAACGAAGGCCTAATACTAATATAACTGCCCGTTAGCAAGGTTTTAGCATTAGACAAACCGGTAAGACTTATTTGTGGTGATACGATATAAAACTGCGATTGATCTGTTAGGTAAGGTACTACGCGTGGATTGACTTTAGCTGTTGCGGTAATTTTTCGACTAACGGGGTCTATTTTACTAAATGACTCAATGACACCAATGGTTAAGCCTTGGTATAAAATAGCAGCATTGTGATCTATACCAGAATTCCACTCTAGCGTTAGCTCAACTTCATGCCCCATTTCAGCGGATTGAAAGTCAGCATGTAAGGGGTACGTTTGACCATTTTTAGCGGGTGATAATTCTGTTTGATACGCTAACGTATCTACTGATATACCACCTGCCATAATAGCAGCCAATGAATCGGTATTAACTTTTACCCCACCAGAAAGTGAAGCTGTTACTTGTACGCCACTGGTATTATAAAATAATGAGTTCTCTTTTACCAAGTGGGAAAATTCAGGACGGATGTAAATGTTAATAGCAATTTTTTTACTACTTTCTATATAGTGATAACCGGTGACATAACCAATAGGTATTTGCTTGAAATTAATAGGGGAGTTTTCACTGATAGAGCCTAATACATCGGTATGCAATGTGAGGTGTAAGCCTGGAGTCGACATATCTAATGTAGGCGCTTCAGTTAAGGCTATGAAGTTATTTTGACTGTCGGTATCCTTATTAGTATCCGGCATAATCGTGATATAACTACCTGAAATAAGCGTGTCGAGCCCTGAGATCCCTTGTAAAGAAATGTCAGCACTAACCAACCAAAAACGGGTGTTTTCAGTAAGGTAATCGGTAAAATCTTTAGAAATTTCTACTTCGGCAACAACGCGCTTTAGGTCTTCAGATGGTACGACTTTTTTAACCAAGCCAGTAACTAAACCTTTATAGCGTACTTCTGTTTTATTTGGCACTATGCCAGAGCCATTATCAAACTCTATGGTGATAAAGGTACCTTGTTCAGAAACTACTTTTACAGTTAACCATAAGCCAAAAATTAAGGCGATAAAAGGTACAAACCAGATAATAGAGATACCCTGACGCGGCACTACTTCAGCACTATTATTGATTTTTTTATTTTGCTCAGAGGCAGCATTATTTGTTGTATTGGTCATTTATATTCCTTTTATTCGGGTAAAGTGCCTGTTAGGTCGTCTGGTAAATCATCGGACAGCTATCATGGTGCTTGTGTGGCTATTTTTTTATTCCACTTTTTTATCCCATAATAAACGCGGGTCAAAACTGTTGGCGGCAAACATAGTGAAAATGACCGTAATAGTAAAATAATTTATCGCTGGGCCTGCGGCTACTGAGGTGACAAAACCAAGTTCTACCACGGCAACCATTAGCGCTACCACAAATACATCAAGCATTGACCATGGTCCTAAAGACTCAAGTGCATGATAAAATTTACTATGTTTGTCTGGCTTTAAACGTATGCCAGTATGTACCTTATAAACTAGTACAAATAAGCCAATAATTTTGAGTAAAGGTACTATGATACTGGCAGTAAAAATAATAATAGCAATGGGATATAAGCCATGGTCAATAAACTCACCAATACCCGATAATATGGTTGCGTCACGACCAATACCCAACTGATAGACAATCATTATGGGATAAAAATTCGCGGGAATAAAAGCCAGTAAAGCAGCAACATTCCAAGCCAAGGTATACTGTAAACTATTGTGCTTACGCTGATAGAACATACCTTGGCAACGGCTACACTGTTGTGGCTTGGTCATTAAATTATTTAGTTTATGGCATTTAGGACACAAAGCTAAGCCAAGTTGTTTAGCTGTTTTCATCTTTTGCTTCATCCTTAGCAAACGCTTTTTCTAATTTTTGCCAAATATAATCTTGATCGAGTGCTACAGCTGACATTGTTGAGCAAATTAACCAAAAAATAAAAGCCAGCAAGCCTAGGTTAACTGATAGTTCAGTATCATCAATTAACTTATACATAGAAACGACAATACCCAGCATAAATACATTGAGCATGGCCCAGTTATCAAGATGATGATAAGCGCGAAAAAAGTTTAATAGTGATGGTTTTAATTTATTAAATTTAAAGCAATAGGATAGATAGAAGGCACCTGCCAGACGTACAATAGGCACAGCGATAGCAAATAGAAAAAGCAAACAGGCGATCATAAAAAAGCCACGATCAATCAGTACTAAAATACAATCAAATAAAGAGGCTTGATTGTATTGACCTGCCAAGGTTACCCCCATAATAGGTAATAAAATGGCGGGCAGCATTAACATTAAGCCGGCAAGAGACCAGTTAAAACTACGTTCAATAAAATCGACTTTTCGTTCTATTAACATGCTGCCACAACGATTACATTTAGCTAATTGTCCTTGTTTTAATTGTGGCTTGTCATAGAGTGCATCACATTGCTGACAAGCGATAAATAATGAAGTATTCATTTTATTATTCATTTAATTATTCATTTAATTATGATGCCAATGTCATTAAATTACATGCCTATCTAGTTAACTGATGATTTTGTGATAAACGTTCTCTTCAAAGTCTCTGATCGAAGAGCCATCACTTTTAGATACTGGAACCTTGATTAAGACATCCCCGAGATGACCTCCCTGATCCTAGTGCCTAGACATATTAAATTATTGCCCACTTATGCTGGTCAAAATACGCCAAGTTGGCGTTACTCTCAATCCTAATAGCTGGCTATTAGTCAATCGAGTGCCTTCCACTAATTTTTTCCTGAACACAACAAGATCAAAAACTTAATAAAACTGGTATTGTTATCCATTTATCTACTGATTTACAAAAGTACAATGAAAAAAAAGCAGCGATAACGCTGCTTTTTAGAAACTTATTAATAAAGCAACCAAGGCATTATTATTTTAATGACGTGATGTATTGAGTCACCGCTTTAATATCAGCATCTGATAACTTAATGGCAATATTACGCATAATACCGTTGTTATCATTACCACGACTACCATTACGGAAGCTAGCAAGTTGCTGTGTCAAGTACTCCTGGCTCTGGCCAGTAAGGCTAGGGAAAGCAGCTTGCTTCATCCCTTTACCCGCTACACCATGACAAGCGATACAAGCTGTAACACCTTTAGTCGCATCACCGCCTAAGTATAACTTATGACCTACTTCATTTGACTCTCCAGTACCTGCTTTAGAGCTTTGCACTGCAAAGAATGCTGCTAAGTCATGCATATCTTCTGGAGTTAACGCGGCAGACATACCAGCCATTACAGCATTTTTACGATTAGCAGACTTAAAATCAGCTAATTGCTTAGCAAGGTAGTTAGCACTTTGACCGGCAAGACTTGGGTACATAGGTATTAAGCTGTTACCGTCAGCGCCGTGACAAGCTGCACATACCATCGCTTTACTTTTACCTGCGGCAACATTACCTTTATAAATTGCTGCTGCTGGCGTAGAAGAAAGCACTTCAACAATACCTGCTACTGGCGCCACATTTGCTGAAGTTAAATCTGTGCTTGTACCTGAACTTGCCGCAGCTGCGGCTGCGGCTTGTTCTATTGCACTAGGTAAACCTGAGAAATAAGCTGCTAAATCAGCCATATCTTCTTCAGACAAGTTAGCTGCCATAGGCCCCATCATTGCATCAGAACGAGTACCTGATTTAAAATCGTTTAATTGATTAATGATATAAGCATCATTTTGACCAGCAAGATTAGGAAACATAGGACTTGCACTCACGCCTGTAGGGCCATGACAAGCGCTACAAGTAGCTGATTTTTCTTTGCCTGCGTTTGCATCTGCGGCTTGTACAGCAGTTACTGAACTTAAAGCTACAAATAGCGAAAAGATAATTTTTTTCATTGAGTTGCTCTCTGCTTGTCATTAATTACGTAGCTGTTTGAATTATATTATAGCTATCTAATTAAAAAATGATAAAAAAGTATGATTGATGTACCACCATTTTACACGAATATTAGCGTCGTGTAACAGTGGATAAGTAAAAATTGAGTAAAAAAAACCGTAATTCGACTATTTTATGTATTTTTTTAATAATAAAAGTGAAAGAAAAACGTTATAATAGTGAAAATTTTAAACGAGAGAAGCCTTTGTCGTCTTCAAAGATACATTTAAGTAAAGCCGCTTTTACCCTCAGCGCTCCAGATATACGTCGTTTACCGGCTGATGCTGGTATTGAAGTCGCTTTTGCCGGGCGTTCTAATGCAGGTAAGTCAAGTGCTTTAAATACGCTAACCAATCAACGTGGTTTAGCGCGCATTAGTAAAACTCCAGGTCGAACTCAGCTTATCAATGTATTTGAAGTAGCAGAGAATCGACGTCTTATCGATTTACCGGGTTATGGCTTTGCCCAAGTGCCATTAGCAATGAAGAAAAAATGGCAAAAAGCATTAGGTGAATATTTAGAAAAGCGTCAGTGCTTGAAAGGTTTAGTTATTTTAATGGATATTCGCCATCCGTTAAAAGACTTAGATATGGATCTAATACAATGGGCTGCAGATAGTGACTTACCTGTATTAGCTTTATTAACTAAGTGTGACAAATTATCACAAGGTAAACGCAGCTCTGAAGTACTTGCTGTGAAAAAAACGTTAGAATCATTAAATGCTGATATTAAAGTACAGGCTTTTTCTTCGCTAAAATATACAGGTAAAGAACAAGCTGATGGCGTTATTTGTCAATGGCTTGAACAAGAAGCCGAAGAGTATTTACTAGCTGATGAAAATGCTTCAGATGATGTAGATGAGTTTACTGAATAAGAGTAATAAGATCACCACAAAGTGATATGAAAGTGTAGCAATAACACTAAATTTTAAAAAGGGAGAAAGCATTATGCTATTCTCCCTTTTTTCTGACTATTTTTTAGTAATTATAACGTAACCTGATTTCAGTTAAGTGATTACCCGCGATACTAGCTTAGCTTTTTGAACTGTAATTCTACTAACCGTTGATACAACTCGCAGTTTTTTAATAAAGCCTGATGATCACCTATATCGATTATACTGCCTTGATCTAATACCGCAATGTGATCCGCATGTTGTATGGTTGATAGTCGGTGCGCGATGATTATGGTGGTGCGACCACGCATTAATTCTTCTAATGCCTGTTGCACATGATGTTCACTCTCACTATCAAGGGCACTGGTCGCTTCATCTAATAATAAAATATGCGGGTCTTTTAATATCGCTCTAGCAATAGCGATACGTTGGCGTTGACCACCAGAAAGACGCACACCGCGCTCACCTAGAAAACTATTATAACCTTCGGGTAATTGACTTATAAACTCATGGGCATGGGCTTTTTTAGCCGCTGAAATTACCTCTTCATCACTCGCCTCAGGTCTGCCATAACGTATATTATGAAAGACATCACTGCTAAATAACGCTGGTTGTTGTGGTACTAAGGCCATTTGTTGACGAAGATCTTTCGGATCAAGTTGACGTATATCTGTGCCACCTAGAGTAATACGACCAGATTGAGGATCATAAAAGCGTTGTAGTAATTCAAATAAAGTTGTTTTCCCTGCGCCAGACGGACCGACTAAAGCTAATATCTTACCTTGTTCAGCCACTAAGTTAAGTATTTTTGTTGCCGCTTGATCCGGTCGAGAAGGGTAGTTAAAGCTTACTGCTTCAAACGCTATTTTTGCGTTGAGATCTTTAGCTGAAATGGTATTTTTAATAGGAGGAAGAATATGGCTTTCAACCTGTAATATCTCAACTAGTCTTTCGGTAGCCCCAGCTGCACGCTGTAATTCACCTAATACTTCTGAAATAGTTGCTAAAGAAGAGGCAACTAAAATAGCATAAAATACAAAAGCACCTAAATCACCACCGCTCATCTTACCTTGAATAACATCGCTGCCACCAACCCATAACATGCCAGTAATAGCGCCAAAAACAATAATAATAACACCAGCAATTAAGGTGGCACGCTGCATTATACGATTGCGACCAATATTAAACGATTTTTCAACCTCCTCACCAAAGGCGTGCCTTTCATGCGGTTCGTGAGTATAACTTTGTACTGTTTTAATATGTTCAATTGCTTCACCAGCATAACTACCAACATCAGCCATAGAGTCTTGGCTTTTACGTGATAATTTTCTTACTTTTCGGCCATAAAATAATATCGGTACTAAGATAAAAGGCACCGATAATAAAACAATAAAAGTTAATTTAATATTTGTGGCGAATAGCATCACTAACCCACCCAATAGCATTAAAACGCTGCGGATAGCCATAGAAAAGGAAGAGCCAATAATACTCTGTAGCAGGGTAGTATCTGTGGTGATACGCGACATAATATCGCCACTACCATTGGTTTCAAAATAACTAGGGTGTAAGGTAATCACATGATTAAAAACGGCTAAGCGAATATCAGCGCTGACCCGTTCACCTAACCAGGACACTAGGTAAAAACGAGAAAATGTGCCCCCGGCAATTAATACGGTAATGGCTAATATAAATAATACTGCCTGTCGTAATTGCTCAATAGATTGTTGAGCAAAACCCTCATCAATAAGCATTCTAACGCCTTGACCAACAGACAGCATTACTGCAGCGGTAAAAATAAGTGCGAAAAAAGCAGCGAACACCTGACTTTTATAGGGACGAATGAATTGAATTAGCTCAAACAGTATGGCAACTTTTTTCGTTGATACCTTTTTTTCTAAAATTGAGTTTGTAAGTCGGTCGGCTGAGGATTGTTCCGACATATTATCCCTTAGTTTATGGCTAGTAATAATATCGGTTAAGCGACTAGCGGGTGAGTTATTGCCAATAGTCTACGCTTTTCACTACAGTTGAACTAGAGGACATTGTCTAAATAGAAGGTTTTTATCACTAATACGGTATTAAAGATTAAATAGGAAGTTAGCGTTATAAGACGGATTGAATGAACTCCACAGATGAGTGCGCTATTTTAAATCATTTTCATCATGTATAAGGCCAAGAGTAGTAAGAGTTTTTACTGAATTTCAGGCATAAAAAAGCCGATTATAATTTCAGCACTAATAAATAGTGATAAATTAAATCGGCATAAGCTTATGGGGAAGCTACAAAAAAATT
>JBKEHN010000123.1:0-9776 GCA_046710905.1 Colwellia sp. | reverse complement strand
TAAGGTTACACTTTATACGATAGATAATAAAAACGTAGTTATATACCCGTTTCACTTGAATAGGCATGATTCAGCTGGAATTAGAAACGCCTTTAGGCAAGGCATTGATTGAAGAGAATAGTTATTCAGGAGAATATGCTCCTGCATTCTCTAATAAGCTACATCCATGTAGCGTTATTGTCGAAATCAATAACGTAGCATAAAGCGTTTATAAACCAGCCCTTTAGGGGAAGCTGAGCAAATCATACTCGTCGTTACTTTTTTTTAAGGACGCTACATGGGTGTAGCTTATTAGAGAATTCAGGAGCACATTCTCCTGAATGACCCTTAATAAAAAAATGTGCCTTGATTATGAATCGCTCAGGTTTCCTGAAACGAGCATCTTCAAGTGGAATGGGTGTAGTATATTTTTTTAAAATAGTTATGGATTAAGCCCTACACAAACTCTTTAAGAGAACCGTGTATTATTGGAAACATTAAATGCCTATAAATAAGCAGTCGAACAATAGAGTTTTTGCCGCTTTTCAATCATGCAAAGATGGTTTAGTGCGTTCTATTATGAAAATGAGCGTAGAGCAGCAAGATGTTGATGATATTTTGCAAGAAACTTTTATTCGTGTTTTAAATTCGGATGCGAAACAACAAATCAGCTCACCCAAAGGTTACTTATTTGTTGTTTCAAGAAATTTGGTACTTAAAAAATTAATACAACAATCAAAAGAGATACATACAGAATTAGATGACGCTTTAGTAGAAGATGATGTTGATAATACAGTTGAAAAAGAACTATACCAAAAACTTAAATTTGAGCGTTTTAGTAAAGTATTAAGTTCATTACCTGAAAAAAATCGCCGCGCGATACTCTTAAGAAAATTCTATTGTTTAAGTCATAAAGACATAGCAAAGAAAATGGATGTATCAGTCAGCTCTATTGAAAAATATATTGCTACCGGCCTAAAACAATGTAAACAGTCACTTTATATTCAAGGATATGAAATTAATGAAGTTAAGTCTCCGCTACAAATAGATAAATCCAGCGAGGAGCGCAAAAAATGAATATAAGTAATAAAGTAGTTCCACTTCATACGGGAAATACAATTGATGACCAAGCGTCAACTTGGTTAGTCAGATTAGACAAAGGTAATTTATCTGAACAGTCAAGAAAAGAATTAAAAGTTTGGCTGTCAGCCAATAAAAGACATCAGATAGCATTAAAAGCGATGGCCGATGTCTGGGATGGTATCGATGAAGTACTGCTTAACTTTGATGAGAAAAATTCACCAGAAAACACATTGTTATGGCCAATATTAGAACCTATTTTAAAACCATTAGCGTTGGCGGCAAGTATGAGTTTTTTAGCTGTTTTTCTTTGGTTTACAATGCCTAGTGAGGTACAAAAAAATTCATATGCTACTTTAATTGGACAGCAGATGGATGCAACATTTGATGATGGTTCAATCATACATTTAAATACCAATACCCGTATTGAATCCGAGTTTTCTGATAAAAAACGAATAATTAAATTGATAAAAGGTGAAGCTTTATTTGAAGTGGCACATGATCCTAACCGTCCTTTTATTGTTTATGCTGGCGATCGGCTAGTACAAGCGATAGGTACAAAATTTGTTGTACATTTAAAATCCGAAAATATTCAAGTAACCGTTACTGATGGTAAAGTTAAAATGTCAAAAGTAGCACTTGACACAAAATTAGATGATATCAAAGTATTAAATAATACCACTATGCAAAAAGATGATGTATATATTGCTAAGGGTGAAAAAGTTATCGTGGGTAGTAATAAACATCCAAAATTAACCCACATGAAACCAGAAAATATAAAACGTAAACTTGCATGGCTTGATAAAAAATTAATTTTTGAGAATGAAGAATTGTTTGATGTTATTGAAGAGATTAATCGTTATGACGATGTTAAAATCGTATTAAAGGAGCCTTCTCTACATAGTATTCGAATAAGTGGCCGTTTTGATCTAGGAGACAGTGAGGCATTAATTGAAGCGTTAGAGCTTTCTTTTAATATGAAATCTCTTCGCCTTGATTCAAATAAAATATTACTGGCTAAAAAAATATAATTGTTCTGCTTAAATAAAATTTATTTTACGATCCCAGAAAAACCAGTTTATTGACCCTATTGAGGCTTTATTATTGAATGTGAATGATAAAGCCTCAAATAACGCCTTATTCTATCAGGCTAGTTATCGCTTTTGATTTTCAACATAATCATTTAAATTTCAAGCGGATGAAAAATTATTAAATAAACTAAATAATCTAACACGGTCACAAATACGTAACGGCCAACCTATTATTTCCCCCCTCCTTAAATTCATTCAAGTCAAAAAATTTTTTCAATCGAATAATGGCTAAAAAATAAATTTGAAGAAATTAATAAATTTTATTACGGCTTTTCATGCTTGCTAACTCTTTAGTATGAGTTGCAAATGATTAATCAAATAGCAACGGGTCATAATAATATATCTATTTAAATATTAGGAAGAAAATAACATGTCTACAAAATTTAAAACTACAACCTTAGCACTTGCAGTAAGTGTGGCTTTAGGTACAGTATCTGCCTACGCCGCTGAAGGTGATAAAACTAAACTAGAAGATGTCGAAAAAATTGTTGTTGTTGGCTCACGTGGCGCCCCACGTTCAGTAAATGACTCCCCTGTGCCTATCGATTTAATTGGTAGCGAAGAATTAAAGCGTGGCGGTAATACCAATATGCTTGAGCTATTAAAAGGTACTGTTCCCTCTTTTAACGTTCATGAAAATCCTATTTCAGATGCTGCGAGCTTGGTTAAACCAGCAAACTTACGTGGTTTATCATCTGACAGTACTTTAATCTTAGTTAATGGTAAGCGTCGCCATAAAGCATCGGTTATTGCGATGTTAGGTGGTGGTATTAACGATGGCGCACAAGGCTCTGATATTTCAGTTATCCCTAGCTCTGCTCTAAAGCAAGTTGAAATATTACGTGACGGCGCTGCCGCACAGTATGGCTCTGATGCTATCGCTGGTGTAATGAACTTTGTATTAAGAGATGATGCAGAAGGTGGCTCTTTAACAGCCCGTTATGGCTCTTATTACGAAGGCGACGGCGATACCATGGAAGTCTCAGGTAATGTTGGTATGCCACTTACTAAAGACGGTTTTGTAAATCTGAGCTTCCAATATAAAAACGCAGATGCTACCAGCCGAAGTGTACAACGCCCAGATGCTGGTTTTTTTTATGATCAAGGTGTTCAAGGTGTACCTGGCAATGGTGGTCCAGCTCAAGTTTGGGGTTCACCTGAAGTTAATGATGATATTACTGTTTTTGCTAACGTAGGTTTAGACCTAGGTAATGATAATGAAGCTTATATGTTTGGTAACTTCTCAGAGCGTGATGTTCGTGGTGGTTTCTATTACCGTAACCCTAATACCCGTGGTGGTGTCTATGGCGGTAATATCAGAACAGCAGATATAGGTGACGGTAATGGTTCGATCAGACAATATAGACCATCAACACCTGCAGATTATGTATTTTCTGATCCTGATGATAAACGCACTCCAGGACAAATGATTTGGGATGATGATGCAATTCCAACCCTTCTTGTCGGCGATACAAGTGATAATGCCAACCCATTTAGCTGCCCTGAAGTTCCTATTGTCGATGGCTTACCTGTTGGCGTTGATAGCTTACCTGCTAATTGTTTTACACATAACAAAGCCATGCCTGGCGGTTTTACCCCTAACTTTGGTGGTAATATAGTTGATACCTCAATTACTATCGGTACTCGTGGTGAGCTTGATAATGGCGTTATGTATGATGTAAGTGGCTCTGTTGGCATGAATGAGTCAAGTTATGTTATTTATAATACTATCAATTCTTCATTAGGTGCTGAGTCTCCTCGTGATTTTAATCCGGGTAAACACAAACAACTAGAAAAAACGTTTAACTTAGATTTCAGTAAAGATATTGACGTTGATATGTTTGATAACTTAATGGTTGCTGGTGGTTATGAGTGGCATGCTGAGTCTTTTGAAGTTACCGCGGGTGACGTAGCGTCATATACTGCGGGTCCATTAACTAATCAAGGTTTTGGTATTGGTTCAAATGGTTTCCCAGGTTTTAAACCTTCAGCAGCGGGTGTTTTCTCTCGTCAAAACTATGCGTTATATGTTGATGTTGAAGCACAAGTTACTGAAGATTTATTAATAGGCACAGCAATTCGTTATGAAGACTATAGTAGCTTTGGTAGTGATACTAACTACAAACTTACTGGTCAATACAAAATCACAGATGATTTTTCATTACGAGGTTCAATAAGTACAGGTTTCCGTGCTCCAACAGTTGGTCAAGCTAACTACGCTAATGTACAAACCGAATTGAAGGACGGTAAGTTAGTAGATACAGCATTATTGCCAGCCTCTAACCCTATTGCTGTTCAATTAGGTGCTCAAGAACTTACGCCAGAAGAATCATTCAGTCATACTTTAGGCGCTGTTTGGAATATTGGTGATGTGTTTATTACCCTTGATTATTATAATATTGTTGTTGAAGATCGTGTTTCTAAATCCGATAGCTATACGTTAACAGATGATGATAGAGATGCATTATCAGCAGCAGGTGTACCCAATGTAGATTCTATTAATGGTGTAAGCTTCTTTACCAATGATTTTGATACGACAACAACCGGTATTGATCTTATTAGTAACTACGGTACAGAGGTATTTGATGGCGATGCAACCTTTAGCTTGGCATACAACTATAATAAAACAGAAGTTGATAGCTACTCAGAGATTACAGGTGATTTTAAAGTATCTCGCTTAGAAAACGATTTACCAAACCACCGTGCAACAGCAACATGGTCACAATCATGGGATCAAGTAAGCTTCTTACTCCGTGGCAACTATTACGGTGAATATCAAGCTGTCCACATTGATTATGATGCAACGGCAATTACTGGTGATACAGCGATAACACTTGATGCTGAAGTAAGCTATTTCATTAATGATTCTTTTACAGTTTCGGTTGGTGCACAGAACTTACTTGATCAACAAGCAACAGAGATTAATATCCCTGGTGCCGTTGACCCAGCTGACGATATCCCAAATAATAATTGGGGTGGTAAGTACTATGAAACATCTCCATTTGGTTTTAATGGTGGTTTCTACTACGTAAAAGCATCTTATAACTTTTAATTTATTAACGGTAGAAAATAAAAACCTCAGCTTATGCTGAGGTTTTTTATTTACAGCGAAATCATATATCAGCATACCTGCAACTGAATAGATTGAGAAAATAAAGTTATTTTTACGTACTTACTCAGTAAAATATATAACCAATTAAAATTATTGTTATTGGTCGAAAGCCTTTCTTGATGATAGAGTGTTTAAGACACTTTCGTCATATCACTAAAATAGATAATTCCAACTACCTATTTATATAATTGTAAATAAATAAATAAATAAAAATAAGAACAAATAATTATAAACGCAACTCAACTTAAATGTCTGTTTGCCTGAATCACTTTTGCATGAAAAAAACGGATGATTTTTTCGTAATAATTAACAGTTAGCGAGATATGTATTAATTATTTAGTCGTCTATGAAATATAAAAAAAGGAACATTCTTCAGTTTTATATTATATTTAGCCTTTTATTTTGGGGTAATGCTTGGCTGTGTCAAGCCGCTGAGCGTTATCATTTTAATTTACCGGCTATGAATGCCGCTGCTGCTCTAGATAAATTAGCAGATATATCAAAATACTCTCTTATATATCCCTTTGATGATTCTGTTGTCGTCATTACTAATCCCCTTTTTGGTAGCTATTCTCTTGCTGATGCATTGGAAATACTTCTTTTAAATACTCCTCTTAGTGCTATTTCAACCAAAAAACGTGTCATTGCTGTGTATGCTATATTAAATAATAATCAATCCAAGCAAGTTGATATCAATATATTAAATGAAACGGTTACTGTGGCTACTACCCTACTTTCAGCTAATGAAAAGGGCTCAAAAAACTCTAATAAAAAGATTCAAACAGAACGTATTCAAGTTATAGGCTCACGTCGTAAAAATCGCTCACCAAGTGACGTATTAGCACCCTTAGATGTTATTAATAAGCAAGATTTAAAAGCACGAGGTAACAGCGATATAATATCTACACTCTCCAATGTTATACCCTCATATAATGTCAGTCAGGAAGCTATTAGCGATGCTGGTACTATGGTAAGACCTACTAATCTCAGAGGTTTACCTACTGATAGCCTTTTAATATTAGTTAATGGTAAGCGTCGTCATCGTAGTGGAGCTATTTATGAGTATATATCAGGATTAAATGTAGGTGCCCATGGAGTAGATCTAGAGCCTATCCCCAGTATTGCTATTAAAAGTGTAGAAGTTTTACGAGATGGGGCTGCTGCGCAATATGGCTCTGATGCTATAGCGGGTGTGATTAATTTTAGATTAGAAAACAGTGCTGAAGTTAACCGTATCGAAATGCGCACGGGTCAATACTATCAAGGTGATGGTACTAGGTTTGAGCTATCAGGTATTTTGGGAACCCATATTGGTGACAGTGGCGCGGCTAATTTTTCATTCGAATTATCTAAAAGTGATGCAACATCTCGTGGTATTCAAGATCCTGCAGTACAAAGTTTGATTGAAAGTGGTATTAGTAAAAATGATATCCAAGATCCTGTTGTTATTTGGGGGGCCCCTGAAATAACTAATAATATTAAGGTTTTTAGCCATATGGAAATTGATATTGGAGATAGTAGTACTTATAAACAACTTTATCTATTTGGTAACTGGGCACAGCGCGATGTCAATGGCAGTTTTTTTTACCGTAATCCTAATACACGAGCAAGTGTATTTATTAACCCAAATAATAGTACTCGTCTGTTCTTTGATATGACCAATGATAATACTGGGAATTGTCCAACGCCAACTATTCCAGGTAGTACTGGTGACGCAGCAGCCCTAGCTATGGTATCAGCCAACCCCTATTGTTTTGCTTTTAATGAACGATTTCCAGGCGGTTTTACTCCAAGGTTTAGCGGTAGAGTAACTGATAGTAGCATAGCGACTGGTATACGGGGTTCGTTAAACAAAAGTGAAATTGAATTAACTTATGATATTAGTATGGTAGTTGGGAGGAATCATATTGATTATGAGTTACATAATAGTGTTAATGCGTCATTAGGTCAAAATTCACCAAGTGATTTTGAATTGGGCTCTCAAATTCAAACTGAGCGCGTATTTAATGCTGATTTTACCTATCCAGTAGAGGTTGGTTTTGAGTCAGAGTTAAATATTGCCTTTGGCTACCAAAATCATTTTGAACAATATGAAATTGTCGTTGGTGAGATAGCATCTTATGAAATGGGAGCTTTTTCTAATAATGGTGAAGCAATAGGTTCAGATGGTTTTCCTGGCTTCTCTCCCGATAGCGCCGATATAAACGATCGTATATCTAATGCCGTATATTTAGATGTAGAAGGCGACATTACCGACGATCTTTCTCTGTCACTTGCGATAAGATATGAAGAAATAGGAAAAATAGGTAATACCTTTGATGGTAAGGTATCAGCACGGTTACAAGTAACCGATGAAATTGCCTTACGTTCAACATTAAGTAGTGGGTTCCGTGCTCCCACTGTTGGACAATCTACTCTTCAAGGTATATCAACTTCTAATTCTATCGTAAATGGTATCGTTGTTCAACAAAGATCACAGCTGGTAAGTGCTTTGAGCCCCATTGCAACAGCGCGTTCTGGGGGAGAGCTAAAACCAGAAACGGCGACTAATTTTAGTTTTGGTGTATTATCAGAAATAGGACCAGTTAATGTTACTTTAGATTATTTTTATATTGATATAGATGATCGCTTATCATTATTTTCTAGTGAAATAATAGCTAGTGATGCTCCTATATTAAACGTCTCTGGTATTAACTCAAATGTAACAAGTATAAAATACTATGCTAATGATTTTAATTCAACGACTCAAGGTATTGATTTAGTAGCTAGTTTACCATTTGAATTTATAGCGGGAAATAATTTGTTATCGTTAGCATTAAATTATACGGATACGGAGCTACATGTTACTAACGATAAAAGTCCCATATCAAATGTTAATGTACGTAAAGAGCGTGAGGAAGGTATTCCAAAAATGCGAGGTGTATTAACCTACTCATACTCGCGAGAAAAATGGAATGCAATGCTTCGCATTAATTATTATGGGAGTTTTTATAACGCACAATTTAATGATGTATCTCTTATTGAAAAAGTTGACCATATCGTTATTACTGATGTGGAAGTGTCCTATGAGATTAAAGATAGCTTAGTTGTCGCGCTAGGTTTGAGAAATATCTTTGATATATATCCAGATGAATACAGTAAAGGTCGCAATCATGGATCTTTAGGTGCTATATATCCTTTAAACTCGCCAACGGGCTTTAACGGCGGGCATTACTACCTTCGGATGGGATGGGACTTTTAATAGAGAGCATTTTATTTTTATTTAAATCATAAAAACTAATCTTGCTGACGGATAACTAGACTGTAGTAGTTAACTCATTTTGACTAGAGTCTGTTGACCTTTTGTGATTAAATTTTGTTCGAGATAAAAGCCTTTTAATCGCGGTGGTTACTATGTAGGCTAGTCACGCTAAGTAAATACTACTCAACAAAGAGTACAACGCTTTTAACCGCATCCTTCGGACAGCGTTTGTTGGCTACTTTTACCGCGTTATCGCCTTTTTATGTGGAATAACCACATTATAAAGCCTCTGCCTTGTATAAATAACCAACAAATAGCTGCAAAAACAATATTGGAAGATCAACAGACTCTAATAATTTTAGTAGATTACCTATTACTTATTGGGGACGAATCTTGATTATAGTAATAAGATCTAATTTGGGCTTTACCTTGCAGACCGGCTTGTAAACCAATTCTTACATTACGCAGTTCATAAGCCTTTTAAACTGACGCCTTTAGGCATTTGTCAGCAATTCAATGATGGCAAAGAATTTGCTTAATATAGGATGACTATAGATAAAAATTCTATGTTCTCTCAAGCTGCTGACAAGTTCTGAGTGAGAAAAACTTACTTGATTTGGTTTAACCAAAGTGACAGTGTTAAACGTTCTTCATCGGTTATTTTTGTTTTATTCATAAATGGCATATCTTTACTGTCAATAACACGCGCTTGGATTCTTGGTGCCCATTGTTTGATAGAAGCAATATCTGAAAAAATGACGCCACCCTGAGGGGAGGTAAATACATCATCAGTCGGTACTTCGGCATGACACGAACTACAGCGGCTTTCAATAATTTTTTGTACTTGCGCATTACTAACAACCCGTTGTTTTTGCTCTGCTGAAATCTCAACCGTTTTTGGTGCAATAGCGTAAGCAAGTACGATAGTAGCGATAATAGAGCCGACCAAGACCATCGGCTTTTGTTTACCAAAATGACGTAAAACAAAATACTGACGAACAGCGGCGGTAATTAATATAATAGCCATTAATACTAACCAGTTAGCACTGTGGTTATAAGTGATTGGGTAATGGTTAGAAATCATAATAAATAACACGGGTAAGGTGATATAGGTATTGTGTGTTGAACGTAATTTAGCATTAAGACCATATTTAGAATCAGGCTTAGCACCTTCTTCAACTGCTTTTACTAGGGCACGTTGTGATGGCATGATACCAAAAAATACGTTACCTGCCATGATAGTGCCTAAAATAGCACCCATATGCATGTAGGC
>JBKEHN010000122.1:0-9807 GCA_046710905.1 Colwellia sp. | reverse complement strand
TGTTTTTTGTCTGACTTTTGCTCAGTCGTTACTTTTACTGTTTTTGTCGGTTTTTCTGATGTATTAACGGCAATGCAAGCCTGTTTCCATGCTTTCACTTGCTCACAATACGCCCCTTAACTCGACAATATTCATTTAACTCAACTACCGATAGTGTGGCGGTTTCCAGTACAACGGAGAACTTTTCCTCACTTGACCACTTATCTGATGAACTGACTTTTGACACCTTTAAACCTGAGGTATTACATTGCTTTTGCTAACTATACAGGGTTGAAAGGTTAATGCCTTCTTGCTCTACAAACTTTCTAACTGACAAGCAACTTTGACTGAGCTTAGTTAATATCGCTACTTTAAATTGACTTGAATACCTTTGATAATCTACTTGCTTTAACTTACCGCACCCTGTTTATTTATAAAATTAATTGAGGCGACAAAAATCCTGACACAGGGGGGTATGTAGATCCTAAGAATTTAAATGATATTAGAGCAAACTCATCTGTATTTATCTCTACTGCACAAAATGAGCCTTTTGGTCTATCAATTTTAGAATCAATGGTTGCTGGACTTGCCATTGTAATTCCTGCTGATAATGCTTATTGGGATCAACACTTAACCGACGGTTTCGACTGTGTAAAATATGATCCTAATAACATAAAAAGTTTAGTTCAAGTATTGACTCGATTAATAGAAGAACCTAAATTTTTACAGAAAATTTCTTAACAGGCTAGAAATTCAGCACAACAATATTGCCATCTAGATTGCTATTCTCAGATTGTTAAATGTATTCCTAATTAGCAAAATATCACATTGCAAAATGCAAAGAAAACACCTACTCATACATATATTATTGATTATAATACTAAAATATTATGGCTCAATAACTGCAAGAGTAATAACAATCAACTCACAATATAAATAAACTCACAATATAAAGAGGTACTTGTTATGTGTGGACTTATTGGAGCAGTAGTAGAATCAGCAATAAACCCTGTATTAGAAGGTTTGGGTAGACTTGAGTATCAAGGTTATGATTCTTCAGGTATTTCAATATTATCAAATAACGAAATTCAAACTATCAAAGCACAAGGTAAACTTAATAACCTAAGACAACGATTGTCAATGCAACCAATAGAGGGTAACTGTTGCATAGGTCATACCCGTTGGGCAACACACGGTAAAGCCAATGTCACTAACGCTCACCCTCATCAGTGTGGTCAAGTATCGGTTGTACACAATGGTATTATTGAAAACTACTTGCAGTTAAAGCAGCAATTAATGCAATGGGGGCATCACTTTAATAGCTCAACAGATAGTGAAGTGATTCCGCATTTAATAAATCACTACCTTGCTCAGCAAATGTCGCAAGAAGAAGCTATTGAACAAACTATCAACCAATTAAAAGGTAGCTATGCCCTTGGTGTGTTAATTAATGGCGCTAGCAAAAACCTCTATGCCATTAAGCAAGGTAGTCCCTTAGTGATATCCGAAGGTAATAATGGTGCTTATATGGCTTCAGATGCGATGGCATTAGGCCCTGATAGCGGTAAGATCTATTACCCTAAAGACAATGAATTAATCAAATTAAATACCAATGAAATAAAATTATGCAGTGGTTCAGCCAATAAAAAAATTCATTATATTAATAACAAACATTGTGCAAAGGTAATATCAAAAGGCGATCATAGCTCTTTCATGGAAAAAGAAATTTTTGAACAAGTAGATCTCCTTAAAAGGTTGTCAGTTAATAATCACACTGGCGAATATTCAACCATAAATTTTAAAAACTTAAATAAGATCACTATTATAGCTTGCGGCACCTCATACTATGCAGCCTCAGTAGCAAAATCTTGGTTTGAAAAGTACGCTAATATCCAAGTAGAAATAGATATCGCCTCAGAATACCGTTATCGTTCACCTATCATCATCAACAATGAATTGGTTATTTTTGTCTCTCAGTCTGGTGAAACCGCCGATACGTTAGCAGCCTTACGTTATGCAAAAAGTAAAAATTGTCAAACACTCGCTTTAGTCAATGTTGCTAACAGTAGCATAGCGCGAGAAGCTAATTTCACCTTTGAAATTTTCGCTGGTCCAGAAATTGGAGTTGCTTCAACCAAAGCATTTACCTGTCAGTTAGCCATATTTTATAAGATGGCTATTGAGGCGGCCAAACAAAGAGCCTTTATCGACGATATTGAAGTAAAGCAGTTCGCGCTTAATTTTATGAAATTACCTTATATCATGGAGAAAGTATTACAACGTTGTACTGATATGAAAAAAATAGCGAAAAAGTTAGCTAACTATTCAAATGTTCTTTTCCTTGGTCGTGGTGCACTAACCGCCATAGCACAAGAAGGCGCATTAAAATTAAAAGAAATTAGTTACATTCATGCTGAAGCCTATGCTGCTGGTGAGTTAAAACATGGCCCTATCGCTTTACTTGATGAACACATGCCGGTACTGGTTATTGCGCCTAAAAATACGCTGACAGATAAATTACTATCAAATATTCAAGAAGCACAAGCACGAAATGCCCCGCTGTTTATTATTGGCGATAGAAGTATTAAGCAGTATATCAGCTTGCAAGAAAATGAATTTTTTGAACTACCAGAAATACCAGAATCAATACTGCCAATAATCAGTGTTATCCCCATGCAATTATTGGCCTTATATACAGCTCAAATATTAGGAAAAAATGTTGACCAACCTAGGAACTTAGCAAAATCGGTGACAGTAGAATGAATTCCTTTAATGTAGACCACGCCAAGCAGTGGGCTAAAAATAGTGATAGTTTTTTAGCCCAACTGATAAAAACACTATGGTTTAAAATTAAAGCGCTAGCGATGCCGAACATCTCTGTTGTATTTAAACTACTTTATTTAGCACATGTGATACTAAAGCAAACGATTTCAGATGTACTACGCATTCTTTATTACACGCCTTTACTTAAATCTAGGCTAAAGAATAATCCTCAAGGCTTGTATTTATATGGTGGCTTGCCTGTAGTAATAGGTAGCTTAGATATTATCATGGGAGATAAAGTCAGATTAGCGGCTATGACAACAATCAGTGGCCGTGCTGTTGGAGATAAAATTCCGCAGTTAATTATTGGTGATAATGTTGGCATTGGTTGGCGTACCTCAATATCAGTCGGTAATACCATTATCCTTGGTAATAATGTATGTATTGCTGGTGATTGTTATTTAGCTGGTTATCTGGGACATCCTATTAATGCCAAGTTACGCGCTTTAGGTAAACCTGAGGAAGACTCACAAGTCGGTGACATTATTTTGGATGACGACGTTTGGCTAGCCACAGGGGTAAAAGTAATGGCCGGGGTAACCATTGGTCGTGGCACTATCGTCGCAGCGGGTAGTGTCGTCACCAAAGACTTACCTTGTTTTGTACTCGCTGCTGGCGTACCAGCAAGGGTTATTAAGTCAATCGAGGAGCATAATCGTGACTAGTATGAGAAGCAATTCAAAACCGTCAAAGGCGTCACTACCATCAATTAAAAATAAGCCTATCATCGTTTTTGGCGAAGACTGGGGCGCCCATCCTAGCTCAACTCAGCATATAGTCAAAGTTCTTGGTAAAACAAGAGCAGTTATTTGGCTTAATTGAATTGGACTAAGGAAGCCAAAGCTAACACCACATGACTTGAAGCGACTTTTTAACAAAGTTAAGTCTTTCCTTGTTAATCAGTCAACTAACAGTGAAAAAGGCAATAATACCAAAAAAGTGACTCATATTGACACCAGTAGTCATTTCCTCATCCTAAACCCGTTAGTTATGCCCTGTGCTAATAGTTGGCTTTCTTTAAAACTAAGTAAAGTTATCTTGAAATGGCAACTCAACTTAGCTTGTAAAAAACTTGCGATAAAAGATCCTATTATTTGGTCATCTTTACCTACCGCCGTTGATTATTTAGAACTCTTTGACAATGCTCCTTGCATTTATTATTGCGGAGATGACTTTAATAGTCTTGCAGGTGTTGATCACAAATTTGTATCAGACAAAGAAGCGTTATTAGTTGAAAAATCAAACTATATTTTTACCGCCAGTGAAAAAATGTTAGAGAGATTTCCTCAGGATAAGACAGTCAATATTCCCCATGGGGTTAATTTTAAACTCTTCAGTAAGCAGGTAATGCATACACCAGATGATTTACCACAAGGCAAACCTATCGCTGGTTTTTATGGCAGTATTTCAGCTTGGTTAGATCAAAGTTTATTAGTGAAAACCATTAAAGCATTACCGCATTGGAATTTTGTTTTTATCGGTAAAGTTGACTGTAATGTTGATAAACTGCAACAATTTTCCAATGTCTATTTTTTAGGCAGTAGACCACATAATGATTTACCTAAATATATACAGAACTGGAATGTAGCGATGTTACCCTTTGTAAATAACAAACAAATATAAATTTGTAACCCGCTGAAATTATGAGAATATCTAGCTAGTGGTACGCCGATAGTCGCCACAGATTTCAATGCATTAAAGGGTTATCGAAAACACCTACAAATTGCGAGTAAGGTCACCCCTTTTCATCAAGCAATACTGTTAGCAAATGCTGAAATAACACCTGCCATTAATTTTGATAAACTTGAAAAAATAAGTGATTTACTGGCCATTACTGACATTAAAAAAACAAGAAAATTATCAGTCATTAATGAATCATGGGAAAGTAGAGCAGTAGATGTTCAACGCTACTTAATGATGTGTTAATAGCTAAAGCATTTATATCCTTTAGCAATCAATAAGTATTTTTAGAAGTACTATAATAGTCGTGTACTACCAACTGAGTTTTTTTCGATACAGTGTCGATGGACTTACTTCAAGTAATGCCGCTGCTTGAGGAATATTTCCTTGGCAATAATTAATCGCATTTTCAATGGCGTTTTTCTCCGTCAACCATAATGGTATTATTTCAGCATTAGTATTGGTCATTAACGGATTTGAGGTTTTTTCAATAGGTGTTTCAGACCGCTCTTCAGACCGAATTGCAGGTCTGGCTACTCGATTTGATACCGGCAAAATATTATCAGATAAACCAACCGTACTAGATAAAGCCTTAATAATCATTTCACTGGTTAGCTTATCGCCAGTATTTAATATCACCATACCATGAATAATATTTTCTAGTTGTCTAATATTACCCGGCCAATCGTATTGGCAAATAATTTGAAGACAACCTTTTGAAAAACGAACAAACAATTTATTTTCAATTTCACTATATTTTTTAAGAAAGTAACGAGCAATTAATACAATATCTCCACCACGATCCCTTAATGGTGGTAGACAAAAAGTAATCACGTTTAGGCGATAATAGAGATCTTCTCGAAAATCACCATCTAACACTGCTTGTCTTATTGAATTTGAAGACGCTGAGATAAGCTGCGCATGAAATTTTTCTACTTTATTAGTGCCTAATGGCGTAAATTCTCGTTCTTGCACAACCCGCAGTAACTTAGCTTGTAGTGTTATTGATAAAGTCGTTATTTCATCTAAAAACAACATGCCAGATTTAGCTGCAGCAAATAATCCTTCTTGTGAGGCAGTAGCGCCAGTAAATGCACCTTTTGTATGGCCAAATAACTGAGACTCCATTAAGTGCTCCGTAAAGTTAGCACAATTAACTGCGATAAAAGGCTGATTTTGCTGATAACTTTCTTTGTGACAGGCTTTAGCAACTAGCTCTTTACCCGTTCCCGTTTCACCCGTAATAAAAATAGGCGCATTAGTAGTCGCCGCATGACGAATACTAACAAAAAGCTCTTTCATCGCCTCATCAGCGGCGACCATGCCATGAAAATTTATTGGTTCATTGATAAAATCTTTTTCAGCGACTTCCGTACTTTTCAAAGGGGTATTATCTAATGCTTTGGTAATAATAAATTTTAACTCTTTGTTGTTCCATGGTTTGCATATAAATCTGTCGACGGTCCCTGAATTAAAGGCCTTCGATATTTTGTCAAAGTCTTGATGTGCTGATAAAATAATCCGCTGAGATTGTGGCCATAATGCTTTTATTTCATTTAAAAAAATACAACCTTCTATTTCAGGCATCTGTTGATCCGAAATAACAATTTCAGGTTGGTTGTGTTGACAGAACTCTAAGGCAGCAAGCGCAGAGCTAAAACTTTGAACATTGATATGTAGACTACGTAAAACCCTTTCCAAGGCTGTAAGGATCTCTTGTTCATCATCAACCAATACTAGCAATGGTAAATAGGTATCTTGAGCTTCATTGACTATATTCATATAAACTACTTATCTTAAATGGGATAAGTTTAAGTCTAGAACATTTTTCGCATTCTGCTAATAAATCTTTGCAATATAAGAATATATTATAATAACTAATCAATTTATAAAGAAAATCTTCTTTTTTTGTATAAAAGTATTATATTAGAGTTAGAGAATTGTAAAACCTAAGGAAGAAGAAATGAGTAAGCCAGCTTTATTGGTTATTGATGATGATAAGGAAGTTCTAAATGCGCTAAATAGAGCATTAAGATTAGAATTTGAGTTGTTTCTATTTTCTGATCCAATTGCAGCACTAGAATTTTATCGGGAGAAACCAACGCCCTTAGTATTGTCTGATATGAGAATGCCTGTGATGGATGGTGCAACACTATTAGGCCATATTAGTGAAATCAATCCTAGGTCAAAGCGATTTCTATTATCAGGTTATGCTGATATTAATCTTACCGTTATCGCTGTTAATGAAGGAAAGATCAGCCACTACTTTACTAAACCATGGGACAACATAGAACTTATTGCTGAGCTAAAAGATGCGTTTACTGTGTATTTGTCTGAGTTAAGTACCAAGAAGTTACTCAGGGTAAATAAAGAAAAGAATGCTAAGCTTTCTTTATTAAATAGCTCGATGGAGCTTGAAATTAATAAAAGCAAAAAAAAACTTGATATAATTTCGACAAAAGAAGCAAAAAGTTTTGCGCGTTTAAAGAAAACCTTTAATACTTTTGTCTGTATTTATGCCAACAGTATTGCATTACATAATGAAGAATACAGCCAACATAATTATAGGGTTGCCTCTCATGCCCGTTACATTGCTGAACTACAAGGCTGTGATAAATTACTCAGTTATCAAGTATATATCGCTGGATTATTATATGAAGCTGGAAAAATATCATTACCACAAAAGCTTCTTAGAATGCCTTACGAGCAACTTAATCATCAGGAGCAGACTCTTTTTGATAGTTTTTATCAAACAAGCGCTGATTTATTAAGTGGTATCGATGAACTCGCTTTTGTTATTGAAATAATCAAACATATCCCTGAACATATTAATGGTACTGGCTTACCAGAACATTTAATAGGTAACGACATCCCTCTTGGATCCCGAATTCTAGCAATTGTTACTTACTTTGATAATTTAGTGATTGGTCGGCAACAAATATCCCCCGTATCCGTCACTGAAGCAAAACAAAGGTTGGCGAAGTTGGCTGGAAGTCGATTTGAGCCTAAATTGCTCTCAATTTACCTTAATATGTTATCAGGACTTTCTGATAGTAATGGCGCGAACAAACTAGAATTTCCAATTGACTTATTACAGCTATCTGAGGGCTTAATATTGACGCAAGATGTTGTCAACAACTCATCGAGTATCCTGTTAACAAAGGGTACTGTCATTGAGCAAAGTCATATAGATAAGTTAATAAAGATCAGTAAGGAACATGAAAAACAATTCTCTCTATTCATTCAAAAACAAGCGTAAACCTTACCGGCCTTACATAATGCTCCTTACTAATACGAAAGTTTTATATAGTGTAAGTCCGGTTATGACTTCAATAGCATACTAAAATTTAGTCGGCAGCTTCTACAGCTGTCGCTTTTTTCATGTTAGCTTTAATTTCCTTAATGTCACAATTATCGAGCAACAATAGTACATCAGCTATAGAGCTTCGCAGTTCGGAACTCTCTTTAAGTGCTTTTTTATTTTGCATATGCGAGACCGACTCTCGGTTCATCACAGTATTAAGTAATATCTTCAGTGCCGCCTCATCATCGATATCTAAGACGGTTAGAGGAGTCGGTGTTACTTCATTATAAGCATTATAGATAAGCGTTAACGCTTCTTGAGATTCTTTTAATCTGTCCATATTTTTTTATTCTTATTAAATTAAAGTGTCATTTTAGATTACATCAATAAAATACTTTGTCTATAAGATATTAAATTATATTGAGATAATCTTATTTATATGAATAATGTATTTATAATAATAACTTTTATCGAATAAGCGATATCACTAATAAACCCCACTGTATTTACTACAGAAGGGCTTTTTAAAGAATACTCTTTAAGGTAAAGCAGTGACAATTAGCTGTTTATGGTAAATAGCTCTTACCCATTAAATAACTGTCAACTTCACGTGCACAACGTCGACCTTCATCAATTGCCCAAACAATCAAACTTTGACCGCGACGACCATCACCAGCAGCGAAAACACCTTGTTTACTAGTAGCAAACTTATCGTATTCTGCGGCAATATTAGAGCGGTTATCTTGCTCAAGACCAAACTGCTCAATTAAGCCACCCTCAGGCCCCATGAATCCCATAGCGATAAGTACTATATCTGCTGGAATCACTTTTTCACTACCTGCGACCTCCTGCGGGAACATTTGTCCCTTATCATTACGCTCCCAAGTAATATCAACTGTATGAACAGCTTTAACATTACCTTGGTCGTCACTTTCAATTTTCTTAGTCATCACCAAGTATTGACGAGGGTCATGTCCTTGAATTACAACAGCTTCCTTTTGGCCATAATCAACCAACAAACGTTTTGGCCATTGTGGCCATGGATTACTTTTCTCTTGTCGTTTCTCTGGAGGACACGGCATAATTTCTAGCTGAATAGCGCTGCTACACTGATGTCGTAATGAGGTACCAATACAATCGGTACCAGTATCACCACCACCAATAACTACCACATTTTTACCTTGAGCATTAATGTACTGACCATCTTTATGTTCGCTATCGAGTAGGCTTTTAGTATTTGCCTTCAAGAAATCCATAGCGAAATGAACACCATTAAGTTCTCGACCTTCAACGGGTAAATCTCGTGGCACGGTTGCGCCAATACACAGTACTACCGAATCAAAATCGTTTTCAAGTTGTTCGACACTAATATCACTACCCACTTCAGTATTCGTAACGAAAACAATACCCTCTTCCGCTAAAATATCAACACGACGCTGCACTAACTCTTTTTGCAATTTCATGTTTGGAATACCGTACATTAGCAAACCACCAATACGATCGGCACGCTCATAGACAGTAACCATATGACCCGCTTTATTAAGTTGCGCAGCAGCAGCAAGACCTGCAGGCCCTGAACCAATTACAGCAACGTTTTTACCGGTACGCCCTGATGGTGGTAAAGCAACAACCCAACCTTCTTTAAAAGCATGATCGATAATTTCTTTTTCATGCAACTTAATAGCAACAGGATCAGCATTTATACCTAGTACACAAGCGCCTTCACAAGGCGCAGGACATACTCGACCAGTGAACTCAGGGAAGTTATTAGTCTTATGTAATAATTCTATAGCATCTTTCCAACGACCTCGGTAAATCAAATCATTCCATTCAGGAATAACATTGTTCACTGGACAACCGGCAACGACCGGTGCAAAATCTGACTTTGCTGACTGACAAAATGGTACACCACAGTCCATACAGCGAGAAGCTTGCTTCTCTACATCAGCTTGTGGAATTTCTTCATATACTTCAAGCCAATCAATTAAACGTTCTCCTGCGTTGCGTTCAGTTGGCAAGGC
>JBKEHN010000121.1:0-9808 GCA_046710905.1 Colwellia sp. | reverse complement strand
CTGTTGTAATCTTTTCAGCTTCTTCGTCAGGAATTTCAGTATCAAATTCTTCTTCTAACGCCATAACTAATTCAACAGTGTCTAATGAGTCAGCACCTAAGTCATCAACAAATGATGAATCAATTTTTACTTCTGCTTCACTAACACCTAGCTGTTCAACTGTGATTTTCTTTACGCGTTCTTCGATATTACTCATTTTATTTCCTTTACTGAAAGTGCAGTTTTTCAAATTGTGTGTAGTGTATTCGTCAACAGCTTGCCATGCAAGCATCTAATTCACTTTTTTAATCTGGTCTAACCTGTTGAACTATTGAAAAATATTATTTAAAAACAATGTAAGCTGTAAAAATAAAGGCTTACACCATGTACATACCACCATTAACATGAATAGTTTCACCAGTAACATAAGCAGCTGCATCTGATGCTAAAAAGGCTACTGTACTGGCTATTTCTTCTGGCTTACCTAAACGATTAGCAGGAACTTGAGAGAATATAGCTTCTTTTTGCTCATCAGTTAACCCTTGTGTCATATCTGTGTCAATAAAACCAGGTGAAACGGTATTAACCGTTATACCTCGAGAAGCAACTTCACGGGCTAAGGCTTTAGTAAAACCAAGCAAACCGGCTTTAGCTGTAGCATAGTTGACTTGACCAGCGTTACCCATGGTACCAACAACAGAGCCAATATTAATAATACGTCCAGTACGCTTCTTCATCATAGGACGAATAGCCGCTTTACTTACTTTAAACACAGACGTTAAGTTAGTTTCAATAATATCTGACCACTCATCATCTTTCATACGCATAAACAAGTTATCACGTGTGATACCTGCATTATTGACTAGAATATCAATAGAGCCATGTGCTGCTTTAATAGCGACGAACATTTCAGCGATAGATTCATCACTAGTCACGTTAAGTACTAATCCCATACCACTACCGTTATCAGTAGTTAAGTATTCAGTTATATTATTGGCTCCATTATCGGATGTCGCAGTACCAATAACCGTTGCACCAAGTGACTGTAATTGTGTTGCAATTGCTTTACCAATACCACGGCTTGCACCGGTCACCAAAGCGACTTTACCTTCTAAAGAAAACATATTTCTTCCTACTGTTTTTATTTTATAACGCTCTCTAGATAATTAAGAATGCGCATCATTTATGTTGTTGTGTTTTTATTATTTATTAATGACTAAATTTAGCTATTAATTAAATCTTTTGCTTGTTGTAACGAGTCTGTAGTATTGAAACTAACACCACGTAGTGATTTATTTATACGCTTATTTAGACCTTGTAAAACCTTACCTGGTCCAACTTCAACAACTTTTTCGATACCATCACTTACCAGCAGATTGATGGTTTCGCTCCAACGTACTGGTGAATATAATTGCTTAACTAATGCCGATTTTATCGCTACACTTGCTGTTTCTTTTTTGACATCTACATTATTAACAACATTAATAACGGGTGCGTTAAAAGTAACCTTATCTAATTCAATAGCCAGCTTAGTTGCTGCATCTGTCATTAAAGCACAATGTGATGGTACGCTTACTGGTAAGGGTAAAACACGTTTAGCGCCTGCTACTTTACACAATTCACCAGCACGCTCTACCGCTTCTTTATGACCCGCAATAACGACCTGACCTGGCGAGTTAAAATTAACTGCTGATACTACCTGAGTTTCCTTGGCATTTTCACAAGCCTTAATAATAGCTTCATCAGCTAAACCAATAACCGCTGCCATGGCACCAACACCTGCAGGAACACAAGCTTGCATAAACTCACCTCGTTTTTCAACTAAGACTACCGCATCACTAAGAGATAATACACCCGCACAAACTAACGCTGAATATTCACCTAGGCTATGACCAGCCATGACATCTGGAGTCACTTCCGATTCGACTTGCCAAACTCTCCATAAAGCTACACTTGCGGTTAATAACGCAGGTTGAGTAAAATTAGTTTGGTTAAGTTTTTCTACAGGACCTTGTGCAACTAACTGCCATAAATCATAGCCTAACGCTTTTGATGCTTCTGCAAAGGTTGCTTGTACGATACTATTTTCTGCAAAGTCACTGAGCATAGCAACCGTTTGTGAGCCCTGCCCTGGAAATATGAACGCTAATTTATTTTGCATATTGATACTCTATTGAATTTTTTGTTAGTAAATACGTTAATTTTGATACTTTTCACTTAAAAAAAGTTAGCTTTATGAAAATATATTGCAGCATAAATTTTTTATTATTTAATATCTAATAGGAGTTATCGACTGGCACAGCCATCTTCAAATGAGATTTTTATTTTCTCAGGCACTTGCCTTTCAACTTCTTTTACTGCTTCTTCTATTGCAGATAAAAAAGCACTTGAATTAGCATTACCATGACTTTTAACCACTATACCTCGCAATCCTATCAGACTTGCGCCATTGTACTGGTCGGGGTTCATGGTTTTAAATAGTTTTTTGAAACTAGGTTTGAGTAATGAGCCAAATAACTTAGCCAATAAGCTCGCACTAAAAGCAGCTTTGGATTTTTGATAAACTAGCCTAGCAACACCTTCACAGGTTTTTAGGGCGACATTACCAACAAAACCATCACAGACGATAACATCGGCTTTATTAGAAAATATATCACTACCTTCAATAAAACCAATATAGTTGATCTCTTTATTTTCACTTAATTCAAGCGCAGCGAGCTTAATATGATCACTACCTTTAATGGATTCTTCTCCCATATTAAGTAAAGCAACACGTGGTTGACTAATACCATCGACTTGTTCAGCCATTATCGAGCCCATAACACCAAATTGATATAATACATGAGAGTCACAAAAAACATTGGCGCCCAAGTCGAGCATAAAAACATGTTTATCTTCATCATGGGTGGGTAAAGATGAAATAAGTGCTGGGCGCTCTACCCCTGGTATATTTTTTAACACAAAATGTGCCATCGAAAATAATGCGCCAGTATTGCCAGCGCTTACACAAGCTTGTGCTTTTCCTTCATGAACAAGATCAAGGGCTTTACGCATTGATGAGTCTTTTTTGGTTCTAAGTGCGACAATTGGCTTATCCGACATTAATACTACTTGGGAGGTCGGGAAAATACTTAACTGTTTATGAGTAGCTAGAGTTTCTTGGGAAATATTAAAACTGGCAAGAGTTGCTGTAATGATTGGTTCATCACCACAGAGAATTAGGTGCAAGTCAGACTGTTGATTAATTGCCATGATTGCTGAAGAAATAGTTATAAAGGGGCCTTGGTCGCCCCCCATAACATCTAACGCTATGGTTAGATCAATATTTAAGCTCAAACTAAAGTAAGCCTAAAATGTAATCGCTTATCTAGCGATTACTTTAACGCCTTTGTAAAAACCATCAGCAGTTATATGGTGACGACGATGCGTTTCACCTGATACTGGATCTACTGATAAGTTTTCGATTGCTAATGCATCATGTGAACGGCGCATGCCACGTCTTGAACGAGATTTTTTACTTTTTTGTACTGCCATGAGTTACTCCTGAACAGGTTATAAGTTAAAAGGCTTTATGCTTATTAACTATTTGAATTGTTTTAATAAATCAAATGGATTTGGCTTCTCAAGCTCTTCTGGTAATTCACCCCAAACTGAATCAGCATCGGCTGAACAGTCTTGAACTTCATGCCTTGGAATTAATGGGATGGTGAGCATTAACTCTTCTTCCACTAATTCACATAAGTTTACTTCGCCATTTTCATCTAATTCTACTACGTCATAATATGACGGGATTTTCTCAGCGGCTTCCTCATTTTTGGCAGGACTAAAAATAAAATCTACTTTAAGTTCCTGGTCAAAACTTTCGTTACACCGCTGACAAGTTAATGCAACTAATGTTGAACTCATACCTGACATTACTGTCAAACCACGTTCATCAACATCAAACTTAACACTAACTTGAACATGCTCGGCTCTGCTTTCACATTCACCAAGCAGTCTAGTCATATCAGACAATTTAAATACACCTTCGCACACGAGTCTGCGTTGTGAGCTACGGGATGGATTTATTGTTACTGGAAGTTTAAGATTCTGCATAAGGCGCGCATATTATAGTCCCTGTAGGCAAGTGTCAAAAGAAAATTGCACTATTTTGTTTAAAAGCACAAGATAGCCTCAATATTCACAATTATTGTATAATAATTGTTTATTTTGACAACAATCTTTGTTTAAACAGGTAATATTATCTATTACAGCGACTTAATACTAACGCGTATAAGAAAATCCTTATTTCTTTATTCCAATAGTATTATAGCAAACAGACTATTTTAAAAGAATTTATATAAGAGGGTAAATATGAAAACCTTAGTACTTGGCTCTACTTCTCCATTTCGTAAGATTATTTTAGAAAAACTGCAACTGCCTTTTCAATGCGCAAAGCCTGATATCGATGAAACAGCACACAAAGATGAAACACCTCACGCTTTAGTTGAACGTCTTGCTATAGAAAAAGCAAAAGCGGTTAGCTCACAATACCCCAGTGCTTTAATAATAGGCTCAGATCAGGTAGCCGTATGTGAAGGAGAAATATTAGGTAAGCCTCACAACTTTGATAATGCTGTTATTCAATTAAGTAAATTTAGTGGTAAAAGTATTATTTTCTATACTGGTCTATGTGTTTATGACAGTGAGAATGATAAAGCAATCGCTTTAGTTGAACCCTTTACGGTTCATTTTAATCAACTGAGTAAAATAGAAATAGAAAATTATCTACATGCAGAAAAGCCCTATAATTGTGCTGGTAGTTTTAAAAGTGAAGGTTTGGGTATTTGCTTGTTTAGCAAACTTGAAGGTGATGATCCCAATACTTTAATCGGATTACCATTAATTAAACTTGTTGCGCTATTAAAGCGACAGGGCGTAGATGTATTAGCTGAGCAACCTAGAGTGGCTAGTTAATCGAATTAGATAGAGTAGATAGGTTCACTATTGTTAAATGTTACTTATCTATCATAAAAACGCTAAGTGTTTATCTATGCACTACGAGGGTAATAGTATTTGTTGCAACTCAGCAAGAGAGTCAACAATGGCTATTGGTTGGAATTTGTTTAATATTTCTCTACCGTGTACACCGAGAGTAATACCTATCCTATCTATACCTGCAGCTTGTGCCATTTGCATATCATAACTCGTATCGCCAATCATAACTGCTTGTTCTGGTGCAATACTTAACTCAGCTAACAAGCTTAATAACATTTCAGGGTCAGGCTTAGATTTTGCCTCATCTGCACAGCGTGACGCATGAAAAAAATGCTCAGTTTGGCTGGTAGAAAATACACGTTGTAAACCTTCTCGCCCTTTACCTGTTGCAACGGCTAACAGCTTATCGTTGTCGGTAAGTGCTTTTAATAACAACAGAGCATGTTCAAATAAAGGTGCTGGTGTTCTATTCCCTTCGACATACTGAAATTTGTATTGCTCAAGCAAAGCGGTTATATCTCTTTGAGAAGCCCCAGGGAATAAAATATCAAGTACCTTGGATAAACTTAAGCCTATGGTATCTTTTACGCTACTCTCTGTTGGTATAGTTAATTGACAATGGTGTGCAGCTGCTTGCATTGATGAAACAATGCGCGCAATAGAGTCCATCAAAGTACCATCCCAATCAAAAACAACTAATTTGTACTCAGTCACTTGAACTATTCTTTAACCAACTTAGTTAATAATTTCTCTAAGCTAGCCTCCATCGGTGCTTCAATTTTTAAGCGTTCTTCGCTACTAGGATGGGTAAACTCAATACTAGCGGCATGTAAGAACAGTCTTTTTAATCCTTTGCTCTTCATTTGCTCATCAAACTCCTCATGACCATATTTTGCATCCATCGCAATAGAGTGACCATTTGTTTGACAGTGTACCCGTATTTGATGTGTTCTTCCTGTCACGGGGAAAGCTCTAACTAACGTTGCACCACGATAGCGTTCTAATACTCTAAAACGTGTTTCAGACTCTTTACCGTCTATATTATCAACAACGACAACGCGTTCGCCTGACTTTAAATCGTTTTTCTTAAGTGACTCAGTAACGCGAGTCAATTTAGTGGGCCAATGGCCTTTAACTAGAGCGTGATAAAACTTTTGTACATTTTTTTCACGAAACTGTTCATGTAAATGCCGCAAGGTAGAGCGTTTTTTAGCTACCAGTAAACAGCCTGAAGTATCTCTATCTAAACGATGAACGAGTTCTAACATTCGCGCATCAGGTCTTAACGCACGAAGTGCTTCAATTAATCCAAAGCTTAATCCACTTCCACCATGTACCGCCATACCCGATGGTTTATTAATAACAATTAACCGATCATCTTCAAAAAGTATTTGCTTCTCTAGGTTAGCGACAACATTTAATCCAGTAGAAACAGCATCTTTTTCTTCTGAAACTCTGATGGGTGCAATGCGTACTTCATCATTTATTAGTAATTTGTAGACAGGTTTAATACGTTTTTTATTGACCCTTATCTCGCCTTTACGCAATAAACGGTAAAGATGACTTTTGGGGACACCTTTAAGTGTTCTTAATAAAAAGTTATCTATTCGTTGCCCTGCATCCTCACTATCTATAGTAATAAAACGCACTTTTGGTTTTTCAGGCTCAGTAACGACTTTCTCTTGAATAGGCTTGTCAGTCATATTTTTTTTAGGCTGGATCTTTTCTACAACTGAGTGACGTTTTGTCTTTAATTTAATTTTAGGCACGTATTTGGCTTTTATGGTCTTAATTTCTTTCATAGTGGTAGTTTAACATACTTTTTTTAGCTAATAATGCAATTAACTCCCTTTATTGTTGGCTAAACAACAAAGATAATGGGATAATATATGCGTTATTAGTTGATATTTAACGCAACAGTGCATTAAACAACCTTGCATGTAAGAAGTATTAATAGTCATATTAAAGATTCATATAAGGCTAATCGACGTAACAGTTTTAACCCTAGAAGCTTTAAAGAGAGACGTAAGAGGCAAACTGCGGCCACATTTTTATGCGAACTTTTATTTTATTAACGGCCCCTATGTAGCGTTAAAAAATTGAAAAACGACATATTGATAGTACGGCCTATTGTATTAATTGACACAGTAATGCATCCATTTTGATGAATTACCCGTTGTAGATTGTCAAAAAAGCATAAACAGTTTTATCATTTTGATGTTGAAATGTTATTAGTCCAGCACCATAAAGCAATTATTATAAAATAATACCTGAGCGAAAATGCACTGGTATTTTGCACAGCACACAAGCTGAGCACATAAAGAAATAAATTAGCATTGCCACTTAAATAAAGGGCGATGATATAAGAAAACAATCAGAATTTATAATAGCTTAACTTGGTTCTATGACAGGTTAACCGTGACAACCGTGAGGTTGACAATATGCTGTTATCAGAAAAAAAGATTGCTTTGTGTCCTAAGCAAATGGTGTGTTGTGACTTAAATGAGTCCGACAAACTATGAAACGTATGTTAATTAACGCTACCCAATCAGAAGAATTGCGCGTAGCACTAGTAGATGGTCAAAAACTTTACGATTTAGATATTGAAAGTCCTGGTCACGAACAAAAAAAATCTAATATTTATAAAGCAAAAATCACTCGTATAGAGCCTTCTCTAGAAGCTGCTTTTGTTGATTACGGTGCTGATCGGCATGGTTTCTTACCAATGAAAGAAATCGCACGTGAATACTTCCCTAAAGGTTATACATTCCAAGGTCGACCTAATATAAAGGAAGTATTACACGAAGGCCAAGAAGTTATCGTTCAGATTGATAAAGAAGAACGTGGTCAAAAAGGCGCTGCCCTGACTACCTTTATAAGCCTCGCTGGTAGTTACTTAGTATTAATGCCAAACAACCCTCGTGCTGGTGGTATTTCACGCCGCATTGAAGGTGATGAGCGCACTGAATTAAAAACATCGTTAAGTAAACTAGATTTACCCAAAGGTATGGGTTTAATAGTAAGAACAGCAGGTGTTGGTAAAGATTATGACGAATTAAAGTGGGATCTCAGTGTTCTTTTACATCACTGGCAAGCAATCAGTGATGCAGGAAAAAGCCGCCCTGCTCCTTTCCTAATCCATCAAGAAACAAACCTAATTTTACGCGCTATTCGTGACTATTTACGTCGTGATATTGGTGAAGTGTTAATTGATCGTCCTAAAACATTTGAAAGTGTTAAAAAACATATTGAAGTTGTTCGTCCTGACTTCTTAAACAAGATCAAGCTTTATACCAGTGATGTGCCTTTATTTACCCATTATCAAATTGAAACTCAAATAGAAACGGCATTTCAACGTGAAGTGCGTCTACCTTCTGGTGGTTCGATAGTTATTGATCCAACTGAAGCAATGACTTCTATTGATGTTAACTCTGCACGTGCAACTAAAGGTAGTGACATTGAAGAAACTGCTTTTAATACTAACTTAGAAGCTGCAGAAGAAATTGCTCGTCAATTACGTCTGCGTGATTTAGGTGGCTTAGTTGTCATTGATTTTATCGATATGACACCGGTTCGTCATCAACGTGAAGTAGAAAACAGAATGCGTGATTCAGTTCACCAAGATAGAGCACGTATTCAACTAGGCAAAATATCTCGTTTTGGTTTGTTGGAAATGTCTCGTCAACGTTTACGTCCTTCAATTGGTGAAACAAGCCAAGGTGTATGTCCTCGCTGTAGTGGCACTGGTCATGTTCGTGGTGTTGAGTCTTTAGCTTTATCTATCTTGCGTTTAATGGAAGAAGAAGCGATAAAAGATAATACCTTACACGTACAAGCACAAGTTCCAGTACCTGTTGCGACCTACTTACTAAATGAAAAACGCCGTTCTGTCATGCATGTTGAAAAGCATCACAATGTTAGAGTGTTAATCATACCTAATCCACATATGGATACGCCGCAATACGAAGTACTGCGCGTTAAAACCGATGAGACTGTTGTCGAAGCAAGTTATGAATTACCGGTAAAACAAGCTGAACTTGAAGAAGCTAAAATGCCTAAATTTGATAAAGTGACGTCTAAACCTGATGAACCATTGATTCAAGGTATGTCTGCACCAACATCTGCGCCTATACCTACTGAGAAAGTTGCCAAAACTGCTGTTCCTACGATATCAAAGCAAACTAAACCTGCGGGCTTCTTTTCTTGGTTAAAGAGCCTATTTGTTACAGAAGAAGTTGTTGTTGAAGAAAAGAAAGAAATAAGCACTAGTCAAAAGCCTAGACGCCCACAAGATAGACAAAGAAATCAACAAGCTAAACGACGTAATAACCGAGGTACTAATCGTAACGACCGTACTGAGCGTAACAGCGAAGATGCTACTAGTCGTCCTAATCAGAAACAGGTGGAACCAAGAAATGTCCGTCCTGCACGTGATGAAGAGGTAAATAAACCAAAAAGACAACCTCGTAAAAATGACAACTCAGAAAAAGAAGATGCCGTTAAAGAAGTAAAAACCGGCGAGCGCCGCCAACGTAGAACTAATCGTAAAAAGATACGTATAGAACCAGAAAATAAAGCAATTGAGACAGTCGAAGCATTAACAACAGTTAACAATGCTGATAATGAACAGGTTACTATCCCTGTTGTAGAAAGCGTAGCTCAAAATGATGAAAAACCACGTAATAGACGTTCTCCTAGACACTTAAGAGCAAATGGTCAACGACGTCGTCGTAATAACAATATTACTGAAGGTTCACAACAAGAACAGGCATTAACTAGTGAAGAGGCAACTATCGATGAGTCAGTAGAAGCTCGTTATCCAGCTGCTACTGATACAGTTATTGCCGATACT
>JBKEHN010000120.1:0-9847 GCA_046710905.1 Colwellia sp. | reverse complement strand
CTTGTGTTAAACTGACTCCAACCATGATTGCCTTTACTCGTTTTTCCGGTAAAACCAATTGACCAATCTTTATCCGTTAAACAAGCAATATCACCAATACGATTTGTTTTAGACGCATTAAATTTTGATGGTATGTCTTGGTATTGGTAGCATTGATAGTGCTTAGCTTGTTGATTAAGTTCAGCAACCGTTTGAGCCAATGTTCGTGTAGATTTACCCTCATCATAGATTAGTACAATAGGATTAGTGGCTACTACTTTATATTCATCGTTTAACCATGTTGGTAAATATTCGTAGTTTTCCGCAGGGTAGTCGACCATGCCGTGGTCAGACACAATAACAATATTAACTTCAAAATCGAGCAAACGTACCATATTAACCATTTCTCTAATAGTATCATCAACGTTATTAATGGCGGCAATCAGTTCAGGTGAATCTTGACCAAATCGATGCCCTGCACTGTCAATATCATGAAAGTAAGTTGTTATGAGTTGTGGTCGTTCGCTTGAAGGAAGCTTGTACCAATTTAAAACCCCCTCTATTCGTTCCTGATGTGAGGCGTTATGATTATATTTTTTATAGTGGGACGGATAAATGCCCGTAATAGCTGCTTCTGAGCCTGGCCAAAAATAACTGGCTGTGCGCATATCTTGTTCTTCAGCAATAACCCACAGTGGTTTACGTAAATAAAAATCAGGATTAGTAACGGTTTTTGAATCTTTAATATTATAGGTTTTCTTTAAATCAGGTGCATAAAAACGATTAGCCACTATGCCATGATTTTCAGGATATGATCCTGTGACAATACTTATATGATTAGGAAACGTTTTGGTGGGAAAAGCAGGACGTAATGACGTTAAGCGAGCCGACTCTTTAGCAAACTCAGACAAAAACGCTGGTTTGTATTTATCAATATAATCCCATCTAAAACCATCGAGAGAAATTAATAACACATAAGGTTTTGGCTTAACAATATCTACCATCTTATTGGGTGATTTTGTTGATTCTGCTGTGCACGCATTTAAGCAAAATAATATCGTAATTATAAATAATTTTTTCACTGTGATTCTCTAATAAATATGACTAAGTTGACGATACATTAATAACCGTTTAAATTTTGGATGTAAATACATCAACAATACGGTCTCTATAAAGTGATGCTTCCATTAACCCCTCTTCTGTAAACTCGTTATAAGCTTTCGCTACAGAGGATTGATTTGAGATTTTAACATTCTCATCCAACGTCCCAATATCCTCAGTGACTTAATATGGCCTGAGCAATGCAATAGCTAGAAGTTGATAAATTTACTTCTAGCTATTAACTCATATGCTGTTGTTGGCGCTTTAATGCTTTATTTTTACTGACGGTTTCTACCTGTGGAACCGAATAAAGATTGAGTCCACTAAACAAACTTTTTAGTTTAGCTGCATCGTAATCTACTTCAATCTTTTCAATAACAACTTGATGTTTTTCCGGAAATATAGCCTCTACCGCTTGTGAAATGAGTTCAAATAATTTTTTCAGGCTAATTTTATGTATTTGCCCGGTTTTGTTAAAAATCCACTCGGTAATCGCCATAAAATCATCAAACGGTTTATCAGACAATATATGGGGTAGTGAGTATTTAAAACGTCCTGAATTACCAATCATGTCCCAATAGCGTGCAAAGCGGTTAATACGTTGCATGGTAGCAAAACTGACTCTGTCAGTACTTAATATATTAAAAGGCGGTAAGGGATTAAAACGTAGATCGAATGCTTCTGTGTGACGAATGATTGGACTACCTTTCAAACGTTTCAAAATACCCATTTGAATTTCATGAGGTCGACAATGATAAAGTTGGTTGAAACTATCTTTAAAGCTATCGAAGGTTTCACCGGGTAAACCAAAAATAAGATCTGCATGAATATGTGCATGGGTATTATCTTTTAACCAGATTAAGTTATCTTTCGACTTAGCGTTATTTTGCTTACGGCTAATATTCGCTTGTACCTCAGTATTAAAAGTTTGTATGCCTATTTCAAACTGTAACGTCCCTTCTGGAAACTGCGCTAACAATTCTTTTAACTTTCTAGGTAGATGATCGGGTATCACTTCAAAATGCAGATAGAGATCATCAGTCATTCGGTCTAAGAAAAACTGCATAATTTGCATGGTGGTATTAATGTTTAAATTGAAAGTTCTGTCGATAAATTTAAAGTTTCTTGCTCCACGTTGGTAGAGAATTTCCATTTGCTCAAGAAATACTCCCGTCGCAAAGGGTACTGATGCCTTGTCTAACGACGATAAACAAAATTCACATTTAAAGGGGCAACCACGCGATGCTTCAACGTACAATAAACGGTGCGTTAAATCTTCATCGGTATAATACTGATAAGGTAGCTCTAACTCGTCTAATTCTACCGGTTTCGAGTGCACTATTTTTTTATCTGGCGGCGTATTATTTATAATATCTTTACACAATTGATAAAAACTTAAATCTGCCGGACCCGTTAATACATAATCGGCACACTGCACAATAGCTTGCTGCTCAGTTTCATAACTGACTTCAGGCCCGCCTAAAACAATCTTAACTTCTGGTGCGATAACTTTTAATAAATTAACAACAGCTGTCGTTTCAACAATGTTCCAGATATAAACACCAAAACCAATAATACTTGGTTTTACTGCTAAAATTTGTTCAACAATATCCATGGCGCGTGTTTGGATAATAAACTCTTTTATTTCACAAACATCCTGTAATTCTTTTAAATTCGCATAAAGATAACGTAAACCAAAACTGGTGTGAAAGTACCTTGCATTAAGTGTCGCGAGTACAATTTTAGGAGTGATTACTTCACTTTCATCACCGCTTTGATGTATAAGCTGTGTATCTTTATTTATTAGCTCAGGCTTTACTGACTCTAACTTTATTAGCTTAGATGTTATTGAAATAGCAGTATTGCCTTCAGTATGAGGAACTTGGGTGATAGTTAGTTCTGGATAATTTTTTTGCTCTGCCATGCTGAAGAGTAAATGCCTTTGATTAAATACTATTAATAATATAGCCGTAATTATACTGTGATTACTTATTATGTAAATGACGACGAGTAATGAAGCTATCTCACAAGAAGACTAAGCGAAATCTGCTATGTCAGAAATAATGGTTTTAACTAAAAGCTTTTTAATAAAAAAGTAGTATTAATATCCGCCCTACAATTACTGTATTTACATACAGCAATCGTTAAATCCTTATTTCTATAAAAAAGCAGGGAAATTTCCTTCTTTCATACATCAACCACTTCAGTCTTTATTTTTAACTTATTGATTATAAAATAATAATAAAGTAATTACTTGATATTATAAAATTATAGACGATTAATATCATCTTGTAGAAAGAAGGAATTTTTCCTCATATTAAACTATTAAGTGCCTAGCACACGGAGAGTTAAGATGAAAGATGTATCATCATTTGCTGACGAAAGCGGAATATCGAAAGTATCACCTTGTTACACAATAGGGATATTGAACATCCCATCTGAATATTTACCTGAATTTAACTTTCACATTGAAGAAATCTATAAGAATAGCGGAGTTCAGGGTGAGATTAAGTGGGAGAAAATCAGGAAAAGTGCGGGCCAAATTAATCTTTGTTTAAATATATTAAAATACCTGCTTAATAGCTCCTGCACGTTTCACGCCATTGCAGTATCTAAAGATCCTTACGTTAAATGGCACAAAGATGAAGAAAATGCATTTTTTACTACTTACAACCTATTGCTTAGGCAAAGTAGTAAGGGTCTTGATGCAAACTGTAAAGTATATATAGATCAAAAAAGCACAAAGTACCCAAAACAAGATGAGGTTATGCAAATCATCACAAATCATATGCTAGCAAAACTGCCTACGTCTTCAAAAATTGAGTATGTAAACATGGAGAACTCTAAACTTTACTGGGGTTTACAAGCAGTTGATATTATTACAGGGCCAGTGAACAGTGGTTATCATTTGTATTTTAATCCTAAAGCTCAAATGCAAGATGCTAAAAAAATAGCAATAAGTCGTATGGCTGCCAAATTAGGTTGGGATCAACTCGTATATGATACCATGCCAAACGACATGTTTAATATTTGGCACTTTCCAGTTGAGACCACTGCTATACCTGCTAGCAGAGCAATTATACCTAATCACACGGTGCCGCTGTTAACGCGAGAAGAATTTGAACAGCTAACAGGCACTTAAATCGGGTAGCCGCAGGTTTCTAACCTCCAGCCCCCACACCACCCTGCATGCGTCTCCGCACAGGGCGGTTCACTAACCATGATGAATTTAAATCCATAAATCCCTAAGTGATATTAAGTCTTCTTTTCTAAGATATTGATTACTTAATGCCTGATTTATGCCTTTGGTTTTCGCACTTCGCCATACGCCTTTTCTCGATGCTCCACAGCTCATCGCTAACGTTAATGAAATATCACGTTTTAATAGATTTCTCACTTTAGTTCTTGGCTTACGCCATTGCCGCCAGTAACACATGCGTATTCTTCTGCGGCACCAATGATCTAAATCTACCATTAACTGATATTCTTTAGCGATGAGAAAATAATTTCCCCAACCCTGTAAATACCGGCTCAGGCATTCAATTTATTTGATCATAGCAATACCCCAATTTCGATTGCTTAAATGACGTACTCGATGTTTAAATTTATCGAGTAAGTTGCTGTGTATCTTGATATGATTTCGTTAAAACCAAGAAACTTGGTGTCTTTTACATCACCAACACGACTTTTCTTATCGTTAACCACGCGTTTGAATTGTTGCTATAGAAACAAACTGATACTTGCTAAAACGCGTTCACCCGAGCGCTGACTTTTCACTAAAATAGTAAAGTCGTCGGCGTAAAGGTGACAATGGCCAACCTTGTGGCACGCCTTGGGTTAGTTTTACGCGTTTACTGTGTTCAACAATTCTTGCTGGTAAGTACCGCCTAATCAGTTTCATCAATACTTTATCTCTTATTTTTAAACCGAGTTTATGCACGAGTAAATCATGATTAACTCGGTCAAAGAATTTAGATAAGTCAATATCAACGGCTACTTTACGACCCGACTTAATACCTGTTTGCAGATGTGTTACCGCTTGTGCCGCATTGTAGTTTGGGCGAAAGCCATAGCTGTAAAGGGAAAAATAAGGGTCGAAAATGGGGTTGAGTACTTGCTGAATAGCTTGTTGGATAAACCTATTGAGTACGGTAGGAATACCTAACGCGCGCATGCCACCATCGGGTTTTGCTATGTTGACCCTAGCACGGGGCTAGGTAGGTATGCTCATTGAGTAATTTGTTGTTTGATATTTTCCCAGTTTGCATTAGCAAAGGCGGGAAAATAATCTATCGTCATCCCATCAATACCTGTACTGCCTTTGTTGGCTTTACTCGTTACCAAGCACTAGCCAAATTGACAGGGTTTAACAGTTTCTCGATGAGATCCTCACGTAAGGCTGGGCTTGATATGCCATGCTCAATAGCATCATTACCTGACGGTAATTTGGATGGTTTCAAATGCATAAATGTTCCTCCTTTAGTTAATGTTCAGGCCTTCACCATGTCCCCACCATTACGATGGGCGTTTGGCTACTATGCCGTCTGCTGACTTCTGCTTAATCACTAATGACGTTAACATCATTAGCGCTAGCGGTTTGTATCTCATTCGCTCTTCGTCGTCGATACATTCGACGAAGCCAAGGCACTTATTAACCAGAGCCTTACTGGTTTATTACCGATCGCTTGTTAAGTAGATCTCCCCAGATAAGAGCATGCACTTTCTTTGCACTGCTGCATCATTTAAGGTGACCATTAGATCACTTAGTTTCGTTATGCTTGGCTAACTCACCTCTAGTCTACGCCTCATATGATGTTCTTGTTCATCAGCTCACAAATTTGCTAGCGGCTTCCTCCAGACCATTCCTCGCGGAAAAGCCCTTGCCATTCGCTAGTAGTTAGCGTTTAATAAAACTCATTAAACGGTGATCTTCCTACAGATGACTTTCACCTTATTAGTTCATGCCCATGCTGGGCGTACCAAGTCGTTTAAAAGGACAAAAAACAGTTAGCTTTTGCTCCTTCGTCGCTAATTTTAGCCAACAATTTTTTGCCTCTTCTTGGGGTGTTATATTACAAGGTATATTCATGCTCTTTTTCATTATCAAACTTTTAATGTTAGCTCTGTCATATAAATTATATTTAGTGAAGAAGGAACCTTACTTTTCAGCCTTACTATTTAGTATTCCTTTAGCCATTATTGGCTTAATTATGGGACATACATTAATTGGGGTATTCGTTGGCAGTGCTATATTATTTGCGTTAGCTTTTGTTTGTTTTTTACTGATGACTAAAGTTCCAACTGGAACGCCGCAGTACAGTATATTAGCGGTAACAGCAATTATCGTTGCATTTGTAATATAACAAGTAACTAGCGGGTCAAATCCTAATTTTTAATTCATTTTAGGATCCCAATTGATACCATCTCTCACCATCAAATTTAGCGTAATAACTAGCATCCTAATGCAGAAAATTATCGCTATTTTCTTGGGTTTTCTAGCCGTAACTAATCGTTGATATAGTGTTTTAAATGTTAGGTTACCTTGAATCGCTGATATCATTAGCATGTGTATCGTGGTTCGAATTTGTCCACGTATTATTCGCTTGCCTTTATACTAGCCACTTTCACGATTAGATGGTAAGTCTATAGCTAACGGCACCTGCTGTTAGCCGCTGATCTCCGGTATGTTATCTCCTCACTTAATTTAGGAGATAAACATGAGGATTACGCGTAGCCAAGCACAATGGCAAACTTTCATTGATGACCAACAAACCAGCGGCTTAACCATCATTGATTATTGCCAACAGCAGCAGTTATCAACATCGAGCTTTTATACGATTAAAAAGAAACTTGGTTTGAGGTCAGGTAACTTTGTTCGCGCCAAAATAACCCAACAAGTACAAATCCTTGAAGCATAAGCGTTAATAACGCTAATCATGGGTAATGCTAACGTCAGCTTACCAAGTACAACGTCTTCTACCTATTTAAGCCAATGGTTACGAGCATTAGTTTTATGAAGATGTTTGTTGGCCCTGCAGTAGTTTATCTTCATCGGAATTTTATTGATTTTCGTAAAGCCATAAATGGTCTTGTGGTACCTGTTGAAGATGAACTCAATCGTGATGCCTACACGTGGGCTTTATTGGTTTTTTGCAATAAAGCCAAAGATAAACTGAAAATACTGTACTGGGATAAAACAGCTTTTGCGCTTTGGCAAAAGCCTTTAGAAAAACAAAAGTTCAAATGGCCGAGCAAAAGCAACGACACTGAATTTTCATTAACCGCTGAGCAACTAAGCGGGTTAATTGTCATTAGCAATAGTAAAGCTTATACACTACATTGTAAAAATAAAAATGATTAGTAGCCTTACTACATAATGGCAGGAATGATTACAACTAAAAACCTTTTTGACAAACAATTTTTCACTACTAATAAGCGTAAACTTCACTCAGCGGATAATAATCGAGGCTCGTAAATTTTTACTCTACCTGATATATCATAATTAGGTTATCTTCTTTAGTAAATTGATCGTTGATAAACTGACTTGTTCAAGCAGTATAAAAATTATTAGTTCTAACGAATCACACACTCTGCGTTATCAGCAATTAGTCTCAAATCATCCCATAGACTAATTTTGGCCAACAAAATTAACTAAGGTCAATGATATTATCGTTGCTTGTTCCAATTAGTGCAAAAACTTTACTTAAAGGTATTGATTTTTTTCGAGAACATGGCACTGTGTACAGGCTGAATGGTTATTCAACATTATTGATTAACGGTAAAACAATATTCAGACCACAATTTAATTCAAACAATAATTAAAGGAGTAGCGCTTCAATGTGTTCAATCTTTGGTATATTAGATATAAAAACAGGTGCTGATGCACTTCGTCCAAAAGCGTTAGAATATTCTCGTCTTTTACGTCACCGCGGTCCTGATTGGTCAGGAATTTATCACAACGATAATGCAATATTAGTACATGAGCGCTTATCAATTGTTGATACTGAGCGTGGTGCTCAACCGTTATACAATGGTGATAAAAGCAACGTACTCGCAGTCAATGGTGAAATTTATAACCATAAAGCATTAGCTAGTAACTTAAACGTTGATTATACTTTTCAAACCGCCTCTGATTGTGAAGTGATATTACCCTTATATGAAGAGTTTGGTATTGATTTTGTTGATAAACTTCAAGGTATGTTTGCTTTTTGTTTATATAACGCCGCAGATAACAGTTATTTAATTGCTCGTGATCATATTGGTATTATTCCTTTATATACTGGCTATGATAGTGATGGTAACTTTTACGTTGCTTCAGAAATGAAAGCACTAATGCCAATCTGTAAAACAGTCTCTGAATTTCCTCCTGGCCATATTTTAGATAGTCGAGTTGGCGAGTTACAGCAATATTACAAACGTAACTGGCAAGATTATGCTGCTATTAAAGACAATACCACCAGTACAACTAAAATTCGTGAAGCGTTAGAAGAGTCAGTTAAAAGTCATTTAATGACTGATGTACCCTACGGTGTATTGTTATCAGGTGGTTTAGATTCTTCATTAATATCAGCTATTACCCAAAAATTTGCGGCACGCAGAATTGAAGATAACGATTTAGCCGAAGCATGGTGGCCAAAAGTTCATTCATTTGCCTGTGGGCTTGAAGGAGCTCCTGATTTAATTGCCGCTCAAACTGTTGCTGATAGTATTGGTACTATTCACCACAGTATTGTATTTACTGAGCAAGAAGGTATCGACGCGCTTAAAGAAGTTATTTACCATCTTGAAACCTACGATGTAACGACCATCCGCGCTTCCACACCAATGTACTTAATGGCCCGTAAAATCAAAGCGATGGGTATTAAAATGGTACTTTCTGGTGAAGGTGCCGATGAAATATTTGGCGGCTACTTGTACTTCCATAAAGCGCCAAATGCACAAGAGTTTCATGAAGAATTAAACCGTAAGTTAGACAGATTACATAAATTTGATTGTTTACGCGCCAACAAGTCCATGTCTGCTTGGGGTATTGAAGCGAGAGTGCCATTTTTAGATAAAAACTTTATGGATGTTGCAATGCGCATCAACCCTGAAGATAAACTCTGTGGTAATGGTAAAATGGAAAAAGCAATTTTACGCGAATCATTCGAAGGTTATTTACCTAAAGAGATTTTATGGCGTCAAAAAGAGCAGTTTTCTGATGGTGTTGGTTATTCGTGGATTGACGGTTTAAAAGTGCATGTTGAAGCACAAGTCACTGATCAGCAACTTGAAAGTGCTAGCTTTAGATTTCCAATAAATACGCCAGATAGTAAGGAAGGCTATTACTATCGTAGTATCTTTGAAGAGAAATTCCCGTTAGCGTCTGCTGCTGAGTGTGTTATAGGCGGAAAATCCGTTGCTTGTAGTACAGAAGAAGCACTCGCTTGGGATGAGAGTTTTCAAAACAACGCCGATCCATCGGGTCGTGCAGTGCTAAGTGTACATAACGAGAGTTACTAACTGTATCGAGTAAAGTTATTGTTTGATAATAGTTAAAGCAAAAAAGCCGATAATAATTATTTATTATCGGCTTTTTTAATAGCTTAGATTGATACTATTGCAGAGTTAAGCTTTATTCGAAATAGTACCAAGCTCAGGTTTTATTTAGTTATTGAAACATCTGTGGCTGAAAAAACCTTTTTACCTGCTACCCAAGTTTGTAATACCTGCTCTTGCCAAATATTGTTTTCAGGCATAGTAAGTATGTCATTGGCCAAAAGAATGA
>JBKEHN010000119.1:0-9933 GCA_046710905.1 Colwellia sp. | reverse complement strand
TAATAAATATGAATAGTTCAACGCCATGCAACCAAGTTCACATAAGACAACTAGATGAAAGTTTGCTTACAGATTTAGTAGAGCATCAAAGGTATGTTAAGAGAGCACATAAATGCTGTCAATGTGCCTATAACTCTGGTTACCAACAAGGTTCTCTGTTACAAAAATTCATTAGTTTGGATGTTGAAAGTTTAGGTGATGCGCATGCAAACGCTGATGGTCACTATAAAAGTATTCATCAAGCTTTTGCTCTAGGGTATAGCGATGGCGTAAATTCCTTTATTCTTAGCTAGTAGCACCTTTTAAAATAGTTACTGCGAGTTTATAGAGCCATTCAAGGGAAGTTTAAAGGGGAATGAATTCTTATTTATTCGCTGTTTTGTAAGCGGAGTCTTTAATGAAACACAGAATAACACTAATGCAGCAATCTAGTTTTAATCTGGTTCAAGTCAATATAATGGATGGTGGTAATAACACCATGAGAACCTATTATGAAGTGAGCGACTCTATTGAGGATGTTATTGGTCGTTTTGGTAGTTTAAAAGAAGCCCATAATTTTATTAAAATGTTATGTCTACTAAATCACCAAGGCATAGCATAAGAAACACCTATATATAAAGATGAGTAAAAATTTCTATCTCAGTAGCTGATTTATAGTTACTACTTTTTACTTCGCGAAGCGTCAAATATAAACAAGGGCAACCAGCTAAATACTGGTCACCCTTTTTTGTTGTTACTTATTAACTTAGCATTCGTAAAATTATTGAGCTAATAATTTTTCTGTAAAAAGCGATGTTTCATCATTTTATAATACAGTGTCGTGTTTCCACCTTACTTTAAACTATGGCTTCGATTAGGGTAAAATATAAACTCAAACTGCTTATAGTTAGACCAATCCATTTATTAATCGATTAATTTATTGATTAAGGACTCACTGCCTTGGTGATATACTTTTTTCAGCCGATGAGATGTTAACTATATACTTGCTGGTTGGTTTAGCGAAACTTGAGTGGCAGTAAATTGTTATTCCTTGCCATTTCGTGTCATTTTGTGCCATTTTATATTATATAAAATTAGTATATTCTACGGGTATAACTCCTCTGTATTGTTGAACATTATGATACTTTTACTGTCACTAGTTTCTAATTGCTACACTGTTGCTTATTTCGGATATGTTCATGTTACTGAGATTTTGTAAATAGATATTGTTATTCAGTACATAAGCTAGTTTATTCACATCAGCAGAAAATCTGGTAAACATGAGTTGGCTATTGGTTATCTCTTTCCCTCCCAATTTTACTAAGTTTGTTATTAGTAAAGTCAAATAACTAATAATCACCACAACTTTTTGAACAGTATACTTTTTACTGTGAATGTAAATTAATAACTTACCGTAGCCATCTCAAAAATGTAGTCGTCCACACTCAGTGCTTCGTTTGCAACTGAAGGGATTAACTGTTTTTGTCGGATAATACTTCTTACGTATAATTTTCGATAACGTTAGCTGATCAAACACTCGGTGGTATACAACACATCTTCAGGTTAAGGACGATGAATAAACACATTGACTGTAAAATAATAGTTTCGTAGAAGCTTTATAATGGTTTAATAACAAGCTTCGCTAGAAAGAAGGCAATTACCGTATAAATATCACATAGGAGCTATTGAAAATCAGTTCTTAGGCTCCATATTTATACTCCACCCTCATTTTGATTGGTAGCATACATGACATACGCATTAGAGATCAGCGGACTGGAAAAAACCTATAAAGGCGGTTTTCAAGCGTTGAAAGGCATTGATTTAACTGTTGAACAGGGCGACTTTTTTGCTTTGCTTGGCCCTAATGGTGCAGGTAAGTCTACTTCTATTGGCGTAATTACTTCGCTGGTCAATAAAACCGGTGGTAAGGTAAAAGTCTTTGGTTATGACATTGATACCGACTTAGAAAAAGCTAAAAGCTTTATTGGCTTAGTGCCACAAGAATTTAACTTTAGTCAGTTTGAGCCATTGGTTAATATTTTAGTCAATCAAGCAGGCTACTATGGTTTAAGTAAGTCGGTTGCTATACAGCGTGCAGAAAAATACTTAAAGCAGCTAGAATTATGGGACAAGCGTGATGAGCCCGCTCGTTCACTATCGGGTGGTATGAAACGTCGCTTAATGATTGCGCGTGCCTTAATGCATGAACCCCAAATGTTGATTTTAGACGAGCCAACTGCGGGTGTTGATATTGAACTACGTCGTTCAATGTGGGATTTTTTAAAAGCGTTAAACGAGCAGGGTATTACGATTATTCTTACCACGCACTATTTAGAAGAAGCTGAAATGCTTTGTCGCAATATTGCTATTATTGATGGTGGTGAAATTGTTGAAGATACTAGTATGAAAAAATTACTCGCGCAACTCGATGTTGAAACCTTTGTTTTAGACCTGCAAGTGAATCTAACGCTAAGTACATTAACGCAATTTGCCGAGCAATCACAATCAATCGCTTATCGGGTTATTGATGATCATACCTTGGAAGTCGATTTAAATAAGTCGCAAAATCTGAATCAAATTTTTCAACAATTAAACACCGCTAATATTGAAGTACTGAGTATGCGTAATAAAAGTAACCGCTTAGAAGCTTTATTTGTTAGTTTGATCAATAAAAAATCGAGTACTACTAAAGCAAAGCAGCAAAGTGCTGTTGTGGGAGTAAACTAAATGAATAATTCTATTGCGTTAAAAAGTATTTTAACGAAAGAAATCCAACGTTTTACCCGTATTTGGGTACAAACCTTAGTACCACCTGCTATAACTATTAGCTTGTATTTTGTTATTTTTGGTTCATTAATTGGCTCACGTATTGGTGAAATGGGCGGTTTTGATTATATGTCGTTTATTGTCCCAGGCCTTATTATGATGAGCGTTATCACGAATTCATACTCTAATGTAGCGTCGTCATTTTTTAGCGCCAAGTGGCAGCGAAATGTTGAAGAAATGTTAGTCGCGCCAGTACCTAACTGGGTTATTGTTGCCGGTTATGTTGGCGGTGGTATGTGTCGTGGTATTTTAGTTGGCTTGATTGTAACGTTAGTTTCCTTGTTATTTGTTGATATTCAGCTGCATAACATTTGGGTGATTATCGCTACGGTTACGCTAACCTCAGCAACTTTTGCGTTAGGTGGTTTAATTAACGCTATTTTTGCTAATAGTTTTGATGATATTTCAATTATACCCACTTTTATTTTAACGCCGTTAACTTATCTTGGTGGTGTGTTTTATTCGATTAGTTTATTGCCAGAATTTTGGCAGGGCGTTTCTCAAGTAAACCCAATTGTTTATATGGTTAATGCGTTTAGATATGGCTTTTTAGGTATATCTGATGTGAGCCTAGTGACTGCCTTTTCTGTCATTATTTTCTTTATTGTGACGTTGTTTACTATTGCGATGGTACTTATTTCTAAAGGGATAGGGCTAAGAAGCTAATATGACCGTAAATAAGAAAGTTAACATGGTAGCTAACACGGTAGATAAAATAAATATATTGGATAGTGAAACAGCACTGGGTGATTCTAAAGCGATTATTAGTAATCAAGACGATATCCATGAAAAGCTTGATGAAGTGGTGAATAGACACTTGACTCATGCTTCACAAAAACCTTACCAAAAACACACTGAAGAAGCTTTCGTAAAAATGGATGCTTTGGTAAAAGCTTTTGTAGTGGCAAATCCACAAGGTGAGATAATATTAGATGCCTGTTGTGGCGTCGGGCAAAGTACCCGGATTTTAGCAAAGAAAAATCCACAAGCGCTAGTGATTGGCGTAGATAAGTCTGACCATCGAATTAATCGTAATGTTGAAGGCTTTGATGCGAGTGATGGTTTTATTGCGGAGAACTATCATTTAGTACGTGCAGATTTAAATGATTTTTATCGTTTAGTTAAAGAGGCTAACTGGTTGGTAGCCAAGCATTATATTTTATATCCAAACCCTTGGCCTAAGTCTAAACACTTACAACGCCGTTGGCATGGTAGTGCGGTTTTCCCACAAATGACCAGTATTGGTCAGCAGCTGATCTTACGTAGTAATTGGCGTATTTATTTAGCTGAGTTTCAACAAGCGTCGAAATTGGTCGCTTTACAGGGTGAAATATTAGTATTACCGGTAGTTGACTCTTCAGAAGCATTAACGCCTTTTGAAGCTAAATTTCAAGCGAGTGGCCAAGTTTGTTGGGAACTTACACTAAAACGATAATCAATATAGTTATTATTGTTGACGAAATTAGGAGACTTTTGTAGTATTTTTTATTAAAGTGCCTTTTTTCGTATTTGTTATAAATAGCCAATAATTATAAAACTTGCGACTGTGCACAACAGGATTTGGCCAAGTAAGTTAATATAGTGAAAGTAAAGTGAATAACTATGAGATCAACTAAGCGCATTGCTGATGCGACCCAAGAGTCTTTACATCGAATTTTTACTGTTGCTGAGGCACCTGATTCTACGTTGGGGCTCCTCGAGCAAGAGATGTCACAAAATTTGGTTGGTTTTCTAAACAACCATATTGTTGCCAGTAAAAATGCATTAACGGATATTGAGCAAGATTTTATTAATCCTCATATCCCAGAGCAGCCTGAATTTGTTTCAGATCATATGCATCACTTGCTTGATAAATTAGTCGCCCAATCTGTACACACTTCTAGTCCTAGCTTTATTGGTCATATGACCTCAGCGTTACCTTCTTTTATTTTACCACTGTCTAAGTTGATGGTTGGTTTAAATCAAAACTTAGTTAAAGTTGAAACATCAAAAGCTTTCACGCCACTAGAACGTCAAGTTTTAGGCATGATGCACAATTTAGTCTATCAGCAGGATGATCACTTTTATCAAAACTGGATGCATAGTGCAGAGCACTCTCTTGGAGCTTTTTGTTCAGGTGGCACTGTCGCTAATATTACCGCTTTATGGGTCGCCCGAAATAAGCTACTTAAAGCTGAGGGTAATTTTAGAGGTGTATCGCGCGAAGGATTACACCGTGCTATGAGGCACTATGGTTATCAAGATTTAGCTATTTTAGTGTCTGACCGCGGTCACTATTCATTGAAAAAATCGGCCGATATTCTCGGTATTGGCCAAGAGAATGTTATTGCTATTCCTACCGATGAACATAATAAAATAGATTGTCATAAGTTGGCGGACAAGTGTCAACAACTTGCCGCACAAAACGTCAAAGTACTGGCTATTGTTGGCGTTGCTGGTACTACAGAAACAGGTAATATTGATCCACTTGATAAAATGGCTGAAATCGCTAAGCAAAATCAATGTCATTTTCATGTTGATGCCGCTTGGGGTGGGGCAACACTATTATCAAATAAATATCGTCCTTTGCTTAAAGGTATCGAACAAGCCGACTCAGTGACCATTGATGCGCATAAACAGATGTATGTTCCCATGGGGGCTGGTTTAGTTATTTTTAAAGATCCTAACTCTGTGAGTGCGATTGAGCATCACGCGGAATATATATTACGAAAAGGTTCAAAAGATTTAGGTAGCCATACGCTGGAAGGATCTCGCCCAGGTATGGCTATGTTAGTTTATGCTAGTTTGCATATTATTAGCCGACCTGGTTATGAAATGCTGATTAATCAGGCCATTGAAAAAGCAGAGTACTTTGCTGAGTTAATTAATCAACATGATGATTTTGAGTTAATAACGCGTCCTGAATTATGTCTATTAACGTATCGTTATGCACCTAAGTCAGTACAAGTCTTGTTAGCGCGTAATAATACTGATGCGAATAAGTCGGTGAATTTATTGATTGGTAAATTGACCAAGTTTATTCAAAAGCGTCAACGTGAAGATGGTCGTTCTTTTGTTTCGCGTACTCGTATTGAAGTGAGTCGATATGGTGGTGAAAAAGTTATTGTCTTTAGAGTTGTGTTAGCAAACCCATTAACGACTAAAGAAATTCTACAAGATATTTTACAACAGCAATGTTTGTTAGCCCAGGAAAGTGAAAACTTTTTACCTGAGTTGCTCCGCGCGGCAAAATAAAACTACTTATTAGTTGTTTATAGCAGCTAAGAAAAAAGGCTCACGTTAAACAATTACATTAATTGATTGACGTGAGCCTTTTTCTTTCTAATTGATAAATAAAGTTAGCTAAGCTCGCCTACTTAACTTTATTAGTTATGATGTTAGTAGTTATGGTACAAGCCAAACTCTTGGTTTATTTTGAGGTTTTGCTTATTTGCCCAAATATAATAGTCTTTGTCTTCTAATTCACTTGCTGCATTTTTATCAAGTAAGATAATAGCATTTTCATGCAACTGTAACGCCGATGCAGGACAAGCTGCAGATAATGCACCCGTTACCATATCTTTTACCGATTTTGCTTTATTCTTACCTGTTGCCATCAGTAATACATATCTTGCATCAAGAATGGTAGCAATACCCATGGTCATCGCTAATGTTGGTTGAAATTCATCAGCAGTAAATAAACGGCTATTATCATCAATGGTCTGCTGAGTGAGTGTTTTAATGCGAGTACGTGAAGCTAAGCTTGACGTTGGTTCATTAAAACCAATATGGCCATTTGCACCAATACCTAAAATTTGTAAATCGACACCGCCAGCTTGAGCAATTTTATTTTCGTAAGCTAAGCCTTGCTCTCTTGGATTTTCACCATTACTACACGTTGGTACGAAGGTCTTAGACTTATCAATATCAACATGATTGAATAAGTTTACATTCATAAAATGACGGTAACTCTGTTCATTTGTTTCATCAATACCTAAGTATTCATCTAAATTAAAACTGGTGGTCTCACTAAAACTAAGTTCTCCAGCTCTGTGCTTATTAACCAATTCTTGATAAAGGCTAATTGGCGTACTGCCTGTCGCTAGACCTAAAACAGGATTTGATTTTTTATTAATTAACTCTGCAACCCATTCTGCTGCACTTTGTGCAACTTGTTGTGCATCATCAAAAATAATAACTTGCATGTCTTTTCCTTAGAAAATGAAATTAATAAAGCATCACTATACGCTTATATTTAGAGCGATAAATTTTTAGCAGTGTAACTATCAGTTACATTATTAAAAATTGACAGCGCTGTCAATTATTAATATTATTTGTTAATAGTTATCTATATATAGTGACATCTCTTTTTAAAAGCAGAGTGTACTATTTCAGTTGATAGTAATATCACTATATTATAGCGTCTACATAGCTAAAGTACTCTCGAGGTTGAATTTTTGAGCTATATTGGCTAGATGAAAAGTAGTTATTTTACTAAATATTTAGATATAATTACTCATTGAGTGCATTACTCCATGCTTAATACCAAGTCTATTAAATTTGTTGCCACTCAGAGCTTTTCAGAGCTTTTCAGCGGTTTGAGAACAAATATGATTTTTTGTAATATAATTACTTTAGTTGAAAGAAATCTTATGTGGTTATTTAATCACTGAAGAGATTAGTGAGCTCATTGATGGTGGTACAGTGGCTTTTATTCCGGTAAAAATTGGGCGCAAAGCGATAGGTTTGATATGTATACAGCGACTGATAGCTAATGAAACAATATCTAAAGAAGACTTTCAGCAAGTGTGTAGTTTTATTGACCACCTTAATATGTGGCTCACTATGCCCCGATATAACCAATAAATCGGTTTTATAGGCTTTGATTGATGAATACCCGAATACAATTAATTACTCGTTTCATCAAGTCTTCTGATAAACTAGCGATAATTTCTTAGTTAAATGCCTAAAGCGCTAATAATTCTAATGACTCAATCTAACACGTTTTCTACTAACTTTATTTTAGATAAAGCCCATTACACTGAATGCTACACGCAATCTAGCAATCTGACTCATGATAAAAAAACATACTTCAAAGCTAATGTTTTAACGGTATTTGGTTTAATTATTTTGTTAGCTACACCAGTAAATCCTTATGCTGCTTGGTTCGTTATTGCTCTAGGACTACTTGAATCAATTAGTGTTTATTATCATAAACCTTGGTGGGTGATTAGACAAATGCTTAGTAAAGCTTCCAACAGTAAGGTAAAACTTACTATTGATGAACAGGGCATATTAACTGAATCATTTCATATAAACAGTCGAATTTTGTGGCCTGATGTGACACTCATTACTGAAACTGGTTTAGGTTTTGTAATTTCTTTCAGCTTAGGTAAAAGTCTTACAGGTAAAGATATTGCAAGTAAGAGCTATATCTCTAAAGCGTGTTTATCAAAGGAAGCCAGCGCTTTTATTGTGGCTAAAATACTCGCTATTACTTAGAGCAAGTTAGAGAAATTGTAGTAAATAAGTTGAAATAGCTAAGTTGAAGTAGCTAAGTTGAAGTAGCTAAGTTGAAATTAAGTACCTATGTCTAAAAAAGCATTTATGCGCTTATCAAATCCTACGTTTATAGTGCTATTTTTAGTGTTATGGGTAGGCTTACTTTTCAGTTCTAGCCACAGCCTAACTGAATTAACAGATTATATTTTCTTTACCTTTCTAGGTACTCTTGGTGCCATCTTCGCTAACTCAACTGGGGCTGGTGGTGGCGTGGTGTTTATTCCCATGTTTACCCAGCTTAATTTTACTGAGCAACAGTCAATTGCTACAAGCTTTGCTATTCAATGCTTCGGTATGACTGCCGGCGCTGTTACTTGGTGGCATCATTATAAAACTGAAAAAACAGAGTTACGTTTATGGCAAGGCTTCAAACGTATTATTTGTGTGACTACTATTGCTTCGGTAATTGGCCTTAATTCAGTCTTTATTGTCCACGTTGATTCTCCAACTACTTTACCCATCAGTTTTAGTTGGTTTTCATTGCTATTAGGTTTTTTTATTATCTTAACTATCTATTTGCTACAACCGCACCGTGAGCGGAGTCAGCTATATTATGTTGATTATATCACGATGGTATTGATTGGTTTATTTGGTGGTGCTGTTACCGCTTGGTTAAGTGTTGGCGTTGGCGAGTTATTAGTTATTTACCTGCTTTTACGTCATTTTGATATTAGTATGGCTGTCGCTGCTGCTGTAATAGTTTCCGCTGTCACCGTTTGGGCAGCAATCGTACAAGTTAATAATAACGTTTATTGGCAAGTTGTTTTATTTGCAGGTCCAGGAGCTGTATTAGGTGGAATATTTGCTAAAACGGTAGTCACCCACTTATCAGCCACTAAGTTGAAGTTGTTCTTTGCTTGTTGGTTACTGTTAAGTGGTGCTGTGGGGCTAAGTTAATAGATAATAAGTAAAAAATTTCTTAATGAGAATTGTTCTCAAAAACCTTGACAGCCTTTGCTGTCCTTGTACAATCCGCTCACAGTATTTTATTGAGACACGACTTATGTTTAAAAAATTGTTTATCACCTTATTTATTACATTCTTTTTTATGACAAGTTTTATCGCTAATGCGAGTGAAGAAGTGAACGTTTACTCATACCGACAACCTTTTCTTGTTGAACCTTTATTTATCAAGTTTACTAAACAAACAGGCATTAAAGTAAATGTGGTGTTTGCTAAGAAGGGTATGGCTGAGCGTTTAGCGCGTGAAGGTAAGTATAGTCCTGCTGATATTTTACTCACGACAGATATTAGTCGCTTGATTGAACTGCGTGATAAAGGTTTAGTACAAGCAGTTAACTCTTCAGTATTAAGCAGTGCAATCCCTAAACAATACCAAGCACAAGACAATACTTGGTTTGCTTTAACTACTCGCGTTCGTAATATCTATTCAGCGAAACGTTTAGGAAAAATAGATTTAAATTATGAAGATTTAGCGGATGAAAAATATAAAGGTCGTGTTTGTACGCGAAGTGGTAAACACCCTTATACTGTTGCTTTAGTTGCTTCAATGATCAGTGAGCATGGCGAAAAATATACCTTAGATTGGCTTAAAAAAGTGAAGACTAATTTAGCGCGTAAACCCCA
>JBKEHN010000118.1:0-9966 GCA_046710905.1 Colwellia sp. | reverse complement strand
GAGCAACCAGTACGGATGTTTGAAGCGCAAGTACTCGAAAATTCTAGCATTATAGAATTACCGAAGCGTGTAGTGAAATCTCTAGCTGAAAAATATCCTATTATTTATAAAAATTTATTTTTAGACCAATCCGATCGTACCTTAAAAATGTGTGAGCTGCTCAGTGGTATGTTGTTTTATCCACTTAAAGCAAGGCTCGCAGGACGATTACTTTGGTTTGCTCAACATTATGGTAATGCAGTAAATGAAGGTGTGCTAATTGATAAAAAGATGAGTCAATCGGAGTTAGCTGACTTAACGTTAGGCTCACGTCAACGCATTAATAAAATCATTAAAGAATTTGAACAAAAAGATATTCTGTTCACACGTGGCCAACGTTATTTAGTAAAAGACATGGCGGCGCTAAAAAATGAAATTAAAATCAAAAGTAATGAGTGAGTTTATAAATGCTTTAAGCGCACTTATTAAGTTGATTATTGTCACCTAGATGACAATGCTGGCTTTTCATTAACGGTACATTATTCACACCGTATTTTAAGTACCTAGTTCTCACCATAGAGCAAGGTTTACTCCTAGATAATAGTTGTAGGTATATTATGAACACTTCACCTGAACAAACTAACAATAACGCCGAACATTTTGACGTGATGATCATCGGTGCCGGTATTTCAGGTATCGGCTCGGCGTACCATTTACAGGATCAAAGCCCTGAGAAAACGTTTTGTGTACTCGATGGCTTGGAAAGTTTTGGCGGTACTTGGTTAACCCATAAATATCCCGGTATCCGCTCTGACAGTGATTTATTTACTTTTGGCTACCGTTTTAAACCGTGGACAGGTAAACCCATTGCAACGGGTGCTGAAATACTGAATTACTTGGATGAAGTGATTACTGATAATCATTTAGACCAACATATTCGTTATAACCATCATGTGTTAACCGCTAACTGGAGTCATTCAGCTAAGATTTGGACCATCACAGCAATTAAAAAAGATACTCAACAAGTCTTTACCTTTACTGCTAATTTTTTATGGATGTGCCAAGGCTATTATAAGCATGAAAAAGGTCACACACCGACATGGCCAGGTATGGATGATTTTAATGGCGATATTATTCACCCACAAAATTGGCCTGAATCTCTTGATTACAGTAATAAAAAGGTAGTCGTTATTGGCTCCGGCGCAACGGCTGCGACCTTGGTACCTAACATAGCGCAAGAATGTCAGCATGTAACCATACTGCAACGCTCACCCACTTATTTTTTCCCCCGTGAAAATAAAAATGAATTGGTAGATCAGCTTAGAGCATTAAAAATTGATGATGCTTGGGTGCATGAAATTGCCCGTGAGCAAATATTACAAGAACAAGCCAGCTTTATCGATATTGCCAGAAGTCACCCTAATGAGGTTAAAAAAGCCTTGATTGACGGAGTTAAAGCACATTTAGATGATGATTTTGATGTAGACAAACATTTTACTCCTAGTTATAACCCATGGCGTCAGCGCATTGCTGTGGTCCCCAATGGTGATATTTTTTCGGGTATTAAGTCAGGCAAAGCCAGTATCAAAACAGATGAAATAGAACACTTTACGGAAACTGGTTTACAGCTTAAGTCAGGGGATACTATTGAGGCCGACATTGTGGTTTCCGCTACCGGTTTTAATTTATCAGTATTGGGCGGTATTGAGTTTTCAATAGACGACAAACCGCTAGATTTTTCAAAAACCGTTGGTTATCGCGGCATGATGTTTACTGGGGTACCTAACATGACTTGGGTAATGGGATATTTCCGCGCTAGCTGGACTTTACGTGTCGATTTAATTGGTGATTTTGTTTGTCGATTACTTAAGCATATGGATGATAGCGGTGTCGAGCAAGTCACCATGACATTACGCGATGAAGATAAAGATATGGAGTTATTACCATGGATTGATACCGATGAGTTTAATCCAGGTTATATGATGCGTTCCATGCATTTATTACCTAAACGCGGCAATAAAGCTGATTGGCAGCATACCCAAGATTACTGGTCTGAGAAAGAGCTATTACCAAAAGTTAACTTAGACGATGAATTGTTTGTCTATAAATAGACTTTATCTTAGAAAGTAGAGTAAATAATACGATGAAATCTTTTGTTTTTTCGACCACTAAATCAATTATCAGCGAAGTAGGCGCTATTAAACGCTTACCGCTGTTGTGCCAACAGCATAATATGACTAAACCACTTATCGTGACTGATAAAGGCATTATAAAAAATGGTTTATTAGCCACCTTATTACAGTCTTTTCATGGCGAGGATTTTCCTTATCAATGTTTTGATGAGGTGGTCGCTGATCCTTGTGAAGCACTTGTCTTATCAGCAGTCGAGTTCGCTAAAAAGCATGATATTGATGGTGTTATTGGCTTTGGTGGTGGCAGCTCAATGGACACCGCAAAGTTAGTGGCTTTACTGGTTAATAGTACTGAAAAACTCAGTGATATTTATGGCGTAGATCAAATAAAAGGTAAACGCCTACCATTAATATTAGTACCTACCACCGCAGGTACTGGCTCTGAAGTGACACCTATATCCATTGTTACCACAGGTAAAACGACTAAAGCAGGGGTTGTTTCAGCTGAGCTATTACCTGATGTGGCATTACTTGATGCACAACTTACTTTAGGTTTACCTGCTCAAGTGACTGCTGCCACTGGTATTGATGCTATGGTACATGCAATTGAAGCCTATACTAGTGCACAAAAGAAAAACCCGTACTCAGATTTATTAGCTAAGCAAGCGTTAAGCCTATTGGCTCATAATATCGAAAAAGCCACGTTTGATGGCAATAACGTAGAAGCACGCCAAGCGATGCTCTTGGGGGCTTGCCTTGCCGGGCAGGCATTTGCCAATGCCCCCGTTGCTGCAGTGCATGCGCTAGCGTATCCGTTAGGAGGACATTTTCATATCCCTCATGGCCTAAGTAATTCTTTGGTGCTGGTACAAGTGATGACATTTAACTTAAGTCACGCTGACACCTTCTATGCAGAATTAGCCAGCAGTATTAGCGATAGCATTGATACCACTCAACCAGCGCGATTAGTTGCTCAACAGTTAATCGATTTTATCGGTGAGTTAATTAAACGCCTTAAATTGCCCAGCAGCTTAAAAAGTATGGACATAGTACGCAGTGATATTGAAACGTTAGCGCAAGACGCCATGCAACAAACACGTTTATTAGTGAATAACCCTAAACCTTTAACATTAAATGATGTCCGTGATATTTACCTGCAAGCCCTTGAAGGCTTTTAAGGTGGTAAAACGAGTTAAGATCGCTAAGGCTTAAGAGAGAACAAATGAGTATTGATCAACATAAACAGCTAAGTAACTACGCGCATTCATTTGCTATCACCACGCGCTGGATAGATAACGATATGTTTGGCCATGTTAACAATGTCAATTATTACGCTTTTTTTGACAGTGTAGTGAATCAATTTTTAATTGAAGAGGCTGGTTTTAAACCACAGAGTAGCGATCAAATTGGCTTTATTGTCGAATCCAGTTGTCAGTATTTTAGTCCTATTTCTTACCCTGAAAAACTGATCGGCGCGGTGCGTGTTAATCGGTTGGGTAACAGTTCAGTTGAATATGGCGTAGCGATATTTAAATCGGGTGAAATGCTGGCCTCTGCGGCAGGAAAGATGACGCATGTTTTTGTGCAGCGTCAATCACATAAACCCTCCGCTATCAATGCTGTTATGCGCTCTGCTATGCACAAAGCACTTATTAATAACGCCTCGAGCGAAATACACAAGGTAACGGAAAATGTTTGAAGCACAAACGATTGACAGAAGTGTCATTGTTAACGGTGTTGAACTTGCTTATCAATTGCATGGTGATAACACGCAGCCAACAATCTTGATGATTCACGGTTTGAGCACACCGTTAACTGGTTGGCCTACTAATATGGTGCAAGCCATTGTTAACCAAGGTTATCAGGTATTGCTTCTTGATAATCGTGACATGGGTAAATCAGCATTGTTAGTGGATGCTAAAATCCCTAGTCTTGCATGGACAGCTATCAAATTTAAGTTAGGGTTGTCAGCAAAAGTACCTTATCACTTAGAAGATATGATGAACGATACGTTAGAGTTGCTCGATCATTTAGCGATTGAAAAAGTACATGTTATTGGCGCTTCGATGGGCGGTATGATTGCTCAGTTATTGGCGATTCATCATCCAGACAGAGTTATTACCTTAACCTCAATAATGTCAACTACAGGTAATAAACGTTTACCGCCAATAGCGCCGACTATAAGCAAGCAACTAGCAATTAAACCTAAGTCAAATTCGTATGACGATAGGCTGGCTTATCATCTCAACAAATGGCGAGTAATTGGTAGTCCAAACTATCCTGCAAAGGCACAGTATTTACAAGAATATGTCGCTGCTCAACTTGAACGAGGCATCAATTCAAAAGGTACTATCAGACAAATTTTAGCTATTTTAGCTGCAGGTAATAGAGAAACATTACTTAAAAAAATCAACATACCTAGCTTGGTACTTCATGGCGATTGTGATGGTTTAGTACATGTTGATGGGGGGGTAGCTACCGCTGAATCTATCCCAAATGCGACACTAAAAATATACCCAGGCATGGGACACGACTTACCCGTTGAGCTTATCCCCCAAATAATTCAGGACATAGTTAATTTTATTCAAATAGACACTAATAAAAGTAACGTGAGCCAATAAATACGCTAAATAACCAAGAGATTGACTATGAGCCCACATAAAAATAAAGTGGCGGTGATCACAGGTGCCGCTTCAGGTATTGGACAAGCATTAGCGATTAAACTCGCTAAGCAAGGCTGTCATTTAGCCCTAGTAGACCGTAACTTAAGCAGCTTAATAGAAGTACAACAACAGGTTGAAAAACTCGGTGTTCGTTGCCTTAGCCAAGACTTAGATGTTGCCGATAATCAGGCTTTTAAGGTATTTGCCGAATTGGTTGCAACTGAATTTACAACCGTTGACCTGTTATTCAATAATGCTGGCGTAAGTTTGATTGATTCAGTTGAAAATCAAGCGTTAGACGATTTTCATTGGTTAATGAATATAAATTTTTGGGGCGTTGTTCATGGTACTAATGCCTTTTTACCGCTCCTTAAAAAATCACCAGCAGCGAATATTATTAATGTTTCAAGCTTATTTGGCTTGTTATCTTTACCCTTGCAAAGTGCTTATAACTCGTCAAAATTTGCGGTGCGCGGCTTTACCGAAGCATTGAAAATGGAAATGGCAGGCAGCAATATTGCTGTGCATTGTGTGCATCCTGGCGGCATAAAAACGAATATTACTAATAATGCGAAGATATCTTCAGCCCATGTTACCAAAAGCCAAATTTTAGCTGACTTTAATAAACAAGCTAAAACAACGGCAGAGCAAGCAGCTGATATTATTTTGCACGGTATAGCTAAAAATAAACGCAGAATTTTAATTGGTGGTGACGCCAAGTTATTAGACCGCATCGTAAGATGGTTCCCTGATAAATATGAGAAGATACTCGGCTTCGAAAAAGGCGTTATCAAAAAACGGAAAGAACGTAATGAAACAACTTAATGATGCGCAACTGTTAAAAACAAGCTCCTTTATTAACGGCCAATGGTATAAAAACTCAGCTACTTTTGATGTGCTTAATCCAGCAAATGATCAGCGAGTAGCGACTGTAGATAATGCCGGCATTGAAGAAACTGAACTAGCGGTTAGCGCAGCAAAATCTGCCCTGACATTATGGTCTAAAAAGTCAGCTAACGAGCGCGCTACTTTATTACGTCGCTGGTTTGATTTAGTGATGGAAAATAAAGACGACTTAGGGCGAATATTAACCTTAGAACAGGGTAAACCACTGGCTGAAGCTATTGGTGAAGTGAGTTACGGCGCCGCTTTTATTGAGTGGTTTGCTGAAGAAGGTAAGCGCGTTTATGGCGATACTATTGCAGCACCTTCAACAGATAAACGTATTATCGTTATAAAACAACCCGTTGGTGTGGTTGCCGCTATTACGCCTTGGAATTTTCCTAATGCCATGATCGCACGTAAAGCCGCCGCGGCGTTAGCAGCAGGTTGTACTTTTGTCGTTAGACCAGCAACGTTAACGCCGCTTTCTGCACTGGCTTTAGCAGAGCTTGCCCAACGTGCAGGTATTCCAGCTGGGGTATTTAATGTGGTTGTTGGTAAAGACTCTTCAGGCATGGGCAAGGTACTAACTCAACACCCTGATGTAGCCAAGTTTACCTTTACTGGCTCTACTGGCGTAGGTAAAAAATTATTGACTCAATGCGCCACTACCGTTAAAAAAGTGTCAATGGAATTAGGGGGTAACGCGCCTTTTATTGTCTTTGATGATGCGGATATTGATGCCGCTGTTGCTGGCGCTATTGTCTCTAAATATCGTAATGCAGGACAAACTTGTGTTTGTACAAACCGTATTTTGGTACAAGACAGTATTGCCAAGTATTTTATCGAGAAATTTAGCCAAGCGGTTAAAGCGTTGACTTTAGGTGATGGTTTCAGCCAAGGAGTCAATGTTGGTCCTATGATTTCAACTGCTGCAGTAGATGATGTTAAAAAACTGGTTAAGTTATCCATTGATGCCGGAGCAACATTGATTGCTGGTGGTAAAGTTGATGAGCAAGGTGATAAATTCTATCAGCCAACAATTTTATCAAATGTTACTAATGATATGCCAATTGCCAGTAATGAGATTTTTGGCCCAGTAGCGCCTATTATTACCTTTACCTCGGAAGAAGAAGCGATAACACTGGCCAACGATACTGAATATGGTTTAGCGGCTTATTTTTATGGCCGTGATATTGGCCGTGTTTGGCGGGTTGCTGAAGGTCTTGATTTTGGCATGATAGGCATTAACGAAGGTATTATATCTAATGCTGCAGCACCTTTTGGTGGCGTTAAACAATCAGGCAATGGTCGAGAAGGCTCTAAATACGGTTTAGATGATTACCTAGAAATAAAATATCTTTGTATGGGCGGTATATAAACGTTTTGCATTGACTGTTCTGGTTATGGTTTAGCACAGTAAGAAAGATTGTCCTTAAACTAAAACCTTAGTAACTGTTATGACAGCTACTAAGGTTTTTTACCATTAAGGTCAACGTTTAGGGTTTATTAAGGTGATTAATAAACCATTGTAATGCGCTAGTGCGTGCGGCATTTAGGCTCTCACCTTTATAGAGATCATAATGCTTACCTGGATAAGTCATATAACGAGAATCAACCCGTGTTTTTATTCGTTCATGTAACAATTGACCGTTTTGGCTGATATCGAACAAAGACTCTTCTTGTGCATCTATAATTAATGTAGCAGCAGTTAACTTATCGGCATACGCCAGTGGTTCAAAGCGTTTCATTGCCACCCAGTCAGGATAACCTGCTAGTAATGGGTTTATTTTACTTTTAGGTCCTGGAAAAGGCGGAAGGATGCCGCGGGCCGTTAACGTTTCAATTTGACGTATTTTATTGTCGGGGAAAGCGCGTAAGTTGTATGTGTAATTAACAGGACTCATCTGTGTAACTAATGCTTTTACCCTATCATCGTTAGCGGCAACAACTAAGGCTAATCCTCCACCCATACTTGTCCCCCAAATACCAAGGTTATTAGTAGTGACTTGTGGCTCACCGCCTAAGTAATGCAGCGCAGAGCGAACATTTTCTGTCATAACAAATGGATTAATAATGTCACGTACATGGCTCGTTTTTAGCAAAATTTCTTGTGTATCTTTTGTCGGAACTAATGGCTTAGTCGCAAGTAGATGGCCATCACTTTCTCCCCAACTGATAAAATCAAAGGTTAAAACAATAAAACCTTTTTGTGCAAAATAAGGCGCATACTTTTCACCAATATTATTTTTACTGCCTCCCCAGCCAGGTACCATCAAAATACCAGGTAATTTGTCGGTAGCTTTGAGACCTTTGGGTTTATAAATATCACCAGCTAAACGAGTGCCTTGGCTCCAAATTGTTACCGTTTGATGTTCAACATCAGCAAAATCATTGGCTTTACTCGATAGCGATAACAGGCCAACAAAGATAAAAAATGTTGATTTAAGTGTGTTCTTATATGTTCGAAACAGCGTAGTGCTCATGTTGAATACCTTACTAAATTTTTGTCGTTATAGCCGCTTGATTAAGTTATTGCCCACTGGTTCGGGTTAAAATACTTCATGGTGGTATTACTCTCAATCTCAATAGTCAGCTATTGGTCAATCCAGCGCCTAGCCTTGAATTATTTTTCTTACGCGTAACAAGATGACAAACTTGATTGAGCGGCTATCATTTATTTTGTTCAATCAATAAGCTAACAAGATAGTGATAGGCGAGGTGTCACTATGGTGACAGGCAAACGTGTCGAAGAAAGCGCTGTAGAATTGAATAAAATGAATTACTCAAACATATCTGGCTGTTCGGCGCTGATGACATTAAACAGTGGTAGAAAACTAAAAAACCCTGCTAACTCACTACCAACAACCTCATAGGCCGATTGCGCTGCTTTATCGCTGATGGGAATAGGCTCACCTACCGCCTGTGCAAGTAGTTGTGCTTGGCAACATCGCTCCATGGTAATAAACCACCACGTCGCAGCCTCTACTGTTTTAGCAACCGTTAATAAGCCATGATTTTGTAATATTATGGCTTTATTATTACTCAGCGTATCAGCGATTCGTTCACCTTCACTGCTGTCGAGTACCACGCCAGTAAAATCATCAAATAACACCTGGTCTTGATAAAATGCACAAGCGTCTTGGGTGATGGCCGGCAGGAGTTTACCTAGAGATGACCAGGTTTTACCGTATAATGAATGAGCGTGTGCGGCAGCATTCACATGGGGATGTTTTTTATGGATTTGCGCATGGATAGTAAAGGCTGCACCGTTGAGATAACCGTCGCCTTCGACCACGTCTCCTTGGTGATTGACCAGTAATAATTGAGCGATTTTTATTTGTTTAAATGAAATACCCATGGGGTTGACCCAGAAATGATCTAACTTTTCGGGGTCACGCACGGTAATGTGACCGGCTAAACCTTCATCAAAACCGAACTTGCCAAATAAGCGAAAGGCGGCGACTAATGCCCGTTTACGGTGTAAACGAATCTCGTCAATATTGTCACCTTCATGGATTACTGGTACACCTTTTTTGGTATTCATTACTGCATTAATGGTTACGTTAGTCATGCACAAATAGCCTTTAGTTATGTTTAAATTAAAGCGTTAAACCACTATCTAAGGTAATGATTTGGCCAGTCATATTGTCAGAGCCAGTCAATACACTCATAATGCTGTCAGCGACATCACTGGCTGTTGATATACGCTTTATTGCAGAGTTAACAAGGGTATAATCTTTTGCTGCTTGCCAATGTTCAGCCCAACCTTGAGCAGACCATTGTCCATCAATAAGACCGGGGCATATGGCATTAACCCGAATATTTTTTTCGCCCAATGCTTTAGCCAGTGTTTTGGTTAAGCTATTGAGGCCCGCTTTGGATGCACAATAAGCAATAGAGCTACCGTGGGTAGTTTGTCCCGCTATGCTAGAGGTCATGACAATTTCGCCACCACCTTGCTTAGCTAAGTAGGGCTGGGCAGCACGGCTAATATAAAATGGACCGAGTAAATTAGTGTTTAAGGTTTTGTGCCAAATATCATTGGTTAATAAATCGAGTGCCTGGTGGGGGACAAAGTCGGTAGTGCCTGCATTATTGATAACAATATCGAGCTGTGCAAAGTGTGCAATGGTAAATTCAACTAAAGCAGTACATTGTTTGTCATCACTTATATCTGCATGGAAAATTTCTGCCTTACCACCAATAGATTGAATTTTAGCGCGAATATTTTCTGCACCTACTTTATTATTAGCGTAATTAATAACAACACTTACGCCTTGTTCAGCGAGTTTTATCGCTGTTTGTGC
>JBKEHN010000117.1:0-9969 GCA_046710905.1 Colwellia sp. | reverse complement strand
GGCTAAAAGCATTTTACTCTTTGTTGACTAGTATTTGCTTAGCGTAACTAGGCTACATAGTACCCGCCGCGATTAAAACGCTTTTATCTCAAACAAAATTAAATCGCGAAAGATCAACAGACCCTAATATTCGCCTACACCATAATTTAAACCTTGAAGCAGCTCACTTCGTTGGTTAGCACTTGTACCTGTTGAGACAACTCTTCACTGATGTGCTCATTTTGTTTAGCTGAGTTACCAGATTGCTCTGTCACATCTCTAATCATCATGACGTGTTGATTAACTTCTGAGGCAACGGTACTTTGTTCTTGAACAGCTGTTGCCATAGTACTGTTCATTTGCATGATTAACGAAACATCTTGTGCTATTTCATCGAGCATAGCACAGGCTGAACTAGCTTGCTCCGCACTTTCTGTTCCTTGATTACTCCATTGTGCCATTAATACTGCAATCTCATGAGTACGTTTTTACAATAGAGCAATGATGGTTTCAATTTCTTGAGTTGAGTCTTGAGTGCTACTGGCAAACATACTAGCTTGATCAGCAACAACAGCAAAACCTCGTCCTTGCTCACTCGCTCTAGCCGCTTCAATAGCAGCATTTAAAGCGAGTAAGTTAGTTTGAGAATACCACGAATAACATCATTGATAAATATAGATAAGCTACTTAAAAGAGCATACTTAAGGTCAACGGAAAAAAGTATAATCGATAACTTTTACTTAGCTTATTTCCTTTCAAGATATCGCGCTAGCTTATTTTCAGGCAGTGGTCTGCTAATATAATAACCTTGCACGGCATCACAACCTAAATGACGTAGTAAATTGAGTTGTTCTATTGTTTCAACACCTTCAGCTAAAACTCTTTTACCTAATCCATGTGAAAGTTCAATCATCGACTTAACAATAGTAAGATCTGAATCATTACTTTCTACTTCTTGAATAAAGCTTTGGTCAATTTTTATTTTGTCAATCGGTAAGTCTCGTAAATAAGCCAAAGACGAATAACCGGTACCAAAGTCATCAATGGATACTTTAATACCCATACTTTGTAATTTTATAATACTATTCATTGCCATAGTAATATCAGTCATAACAACATTTTCAGTAATCTCTAGTTCAATGTATTTAGAAGGAATACCATATTTTTGTAATAACATTTGTATATTAGTAACCAATTGCTCATCTTGAAATTCTACAGCGGTTATATTTACAGCAATAGCTACACGACGTTGATATAATTTAAACCAGCGCTCACTTGCTTGGCAGGCTTTGTCTAAAATATAGTTGTCAAACTCATTATGCATACCCAAAACTTCCAACTCAGATAAAAACTCACAGGGTGAGAGTAAGCCTTTATCAGGGTGCTGCCAACGTACTAACGCTTCTACCCCTTCAAGCTTATTAGTTAATAAGTTTAATTGTGGCTGATAATGTAAAATGAATTCATCATTTTCTAATGCTAATCTTAACTGCTTTTCCATCAAGACTAAATGCCGGCCTTGTGCTTGCATTCCTTCTTCAAAAGCAACAGTTGATATATTATTCGTTTCTGCGTGATGCAGCGCAAGGTTGGCTTTTTGTAGTAAATCTTCTGATTTGTCAGCATCACTTGGATAAAAACAATAGCCGACGCTAGCTTGAATGGTTATTTCCTGCTGCTCATAGTGGAAACAACGCTCAATAAGTTCATGAAGATGGTCTACTGCTCGATCGACATGCGATAGCTGTTCAAATTCAATGACAAACATAAATGAGTCTCCACTTAAACGACCTACTGCTTGTGGAATAAATACACTATGATTTAGACGACTGGCTATTTCTCCAAGGATAAAATCTCCTATTTTTAAGCCATAAGTATCATTGATAAATTTAAACTGCTTTATATCTATTAAAAAAATCACCAGATTTACCTGACTCTTATTTATATTATTTCTTTGTGTCAGTTCGAGTATTTTATCTGACAATTTCGCCATCACTTGTTCACGATTAAGTGCCCCCGTTAATGAATCATGCTTACCAAGGTATTGTGCTCTATTTATAGCATTTAAAGCGACAAACCTCTCAGCCCCTTGCATCCAAATAAGTAAAGTAAAGCCAAGAATATTATGTGCGGCAACATCAAAATATAACAAAAATAACTCTACTTGACGGAACCAGGGCTCGGTTAAAGCCACAATTGAAATAAAAGAGTAAATTAAATAGCGTAAGCCAAAAACAGCGGAAAAATACATTAAGACTTTACTGGAAAAATAGTTTTTTTTATCAAATAAAAGGAAGCTAGCTAAAGAAAGGAGTGCGCAACCAAAGATAAAACTTGGAAAACTAACCGTTAAATAAAAATGCTTAAATACCTGATTGGAATCAAAGGCAAAAAATACTGTTGTGGCAAAACTCAGCCCAATAATTAAAGCCACCGCTCCCCTTAATACATTCTTAGGAACCTCCTTATTATTTTTTGCATTAAAAACGCCACAACCAAGGAACACCAAAAATGAATATTGACAAATCTGAAGTAACAATGCTGCTAGAATCAACCAATAATCACCTAAAAGGTGACTACTCGAATAAGGTACAACGGATTTTATAAAATAACTAAAGCATAATGCCCCAATACTCATTAACCAATATTTAACATACTTACGAAGAAATGTACGATAATACGTATAAAAAACAAAAAAAAGAAAACAAAAAACAATAGTTTGTGTAGAAAACAAAAAAGCTCTTTGTGTTATATATTCGATCATAATACAACTTTAATCATAACTATTAATATACCTTTTTAATGAATATGCTTTTAAAGTGTTTCCGTTTAACCACTAGATTTTTAGTACTATTTAAAAGACTTTTATCTTTAAGCTCAAGTAATACCAGTAAAATATATAATAGGTTTTATTTTATTATATAAAACCTATGCTGATGAAACCATGTATTTTCAAAAGAAATAGAAATTTTATGTATTATAACACCTCTAAATTAGCGGTTTTATACCGATTTAATTGATATTTTCGATCCGATTTTTATCATTATGGTAGTCATAGCTCATTTTATAGAAATGTTGTTACGTTAAAATGCTTTAAAAATTGAGGCTTGATCAATAAACTCGTTAAAATAGATGGCACTGCTAAAGTATTAGTCATTGACGGTGTAAAATCGACACGACAAGCGTTTATTAATATAAGTATTGAATAATGTACCGCAAATAAAGGCAGGAAAGAATAGTTTGTTATGAAAAGAGGAAATGCATTAGCAAAGTGTAGACATAAGTATTAGTCTTTAAAGCCGACGAGCTCAAAAATTTTTGAATGAATAACAGAGACACTAAAGTTATGGTAACAACCGTTACAAGATAACCAATAATAGTAGCCAAACTAAACGGAAAATTTTCACTATAATGTTCGGCAAAAAGTGCAGATAGAGCAACAATAAGAATAATAAATAATACAATGTGCTTGGCGTTAAAACGATTGATATGTATCCCCATCCTAGGAAATCTAATCAAAGTATTGGCTTAGCCTAATAAAAACAGATGCTTTTGTACAGATATAACAAATTATGCAGCTGTTACCTCAGGCGTGACAATTACTTTTCTTAATTTTAATAGGTAGGTTAGCGTTATCATCATCCATGGTTAGTCGGACATCAACTAAAAAAAGGAACCCATTGATGTTATCACTAGAGCAATAACGTTTTAATTTTTTATCACTTGTTACAATCAATGCTACAAATTTTTTATAAGCCGAGCTATCCTGATTTTTAAAACATTTTTGGCTAACCAATTTGAGTCTACTTTTGCCTTTCAAAGACTCTCTAAAAATGATGCTATAATTGTTAATTAATGGACTGATTAATTCGGTATGTAATGCAAGTTTCTCGTTAAAGCTTTCTTTAGCATACACTTTTAAACGTTGTAATTTTGCTTTAGAGAACTCCTGTTCTCGCGTGGCGACAAGTGTAATAGACTCCACTAATAATTTATTTTCCTTCAGGGTGAGCAAACTTTCACGTTGCTGACTTATTAGTTGTCTTTTCATATTTTCTGCACGAATAAAAGAAGTAGATACTGATGATGACAAAAACAACTGTTACAACTACAATAAAAAACATTAAATTACCTTAGACTGGTTAACTTTTTTAATATTAACGGATTCAGCAATGCGAGCCAAAAATAGATATGGATCGATATCTTTAAAACTGGGTGTATTTAACGAGTATTTCATCGTTACTGAAAAATCGCCCAAAGTGACAAAGGCTCTGGTATTTATAGCTTGCACCAGATTATCGAGCTTTACACTAGTTTCTTGACTACCTTGGTGCTCAAATAATAACAAATACTCTCCTTCATTTAACAAGCCCGCATAATCAAATTCACTGATGTTCTTATTAATAAGACTAGCAATTTCTTTAGTCACCTCAGTAATACTTTTTTTATTGAGGTGAAAAGTGAGCTCCTGAAGATTATCTATAATAAGATAACCGACATTGAGAGGGTAGTTAAATTTCCTTGCCTTGTGAAAGACTAATTGATAATTACACTTTGTTTGAATGGGCGTAGCTATAACATAAGTTGGCTTTTCAATTTCCTCATAGGCCAGCTTCATTTTCTGTACTCTTAGTCTCAAAAAGAAGCCCACTAAGGTGAGTAGTAAAAAAAAGACTAATACCGACAAACTTATGATGATGACTCGTTGTTTTTTATACTTTCCAACAAAGCTAACTGATAACTCACTGGTTTCGGCTAATTTAACTACTAGCCTTTTTGATTCTTCAATGGGTTCAATTTGGGTTACCTGACTTAAAAATAGCTGAGAGAAGCTTGGTACTATAAGGGAAGCTTTTTTCTTATGATTGATCTTATCAAGTAATACTTGACTATATTTTTCGCGCCAACGATACGCTAATTGATAATTATTTTGCGCGAAGTGCATTTCAGCAACCATTCGATAAAACCCTGCAAAATCTGATGAAATATCCTTACCATCAAGAAGCCGTACTATTTCTGTCAATAAAGTATAACCTTCAGTTATTTTTTTAATACCGAGCTTCGCTTTTACTAAAGCCACAGAACTTTCTATACGATCAGTAAGCATATTATGTTGCTTATATATATCAATTGCTTGTTGTAATGGCGCAATTGCTTGATGAAATTGATCTTGTGCTATTAGCACTATACCTAACCATTTATCTGCGTAAGCAACATGAATAGAAGCCTCTTTATTTTCAGCATATTTTTTAGACTGCCAAAAGGCATTATATGCATCATCAAAACGTTGCAAGTAAAAATAAGCATATCCTAAGTATAAATAAGTTTGAGCAACATTTCTTTTTCGTCCCATTTTAACGCTTAATTTTAATATATTTAATTGCATTATTTTTGATGTTTGAAAATCACCTAAATGATGATAAGCCAAAGCTAAAGTCATTAATAAATCAATATGCTCTGTCAATTCACTTTTGCTGATGCCCTGCTCAACTTTCTGTAAATCAGCTAAAGCCCGTTGGTGCATTCCTAACATTGCAAAAGCCACGCTGCGATAACTCAGCGAAAGTAATTGGTATTTAATACTACCTGACAGCTCACTATTTTTTACCGCTATTTGAGTCAGTTCAAGCAATTTCTGATATTGCTTTCTGGCAACATATACATCGGCTAATTTCAGCAATAATGCTAATTGAATTTTTTTATCTACACTATTGGCTGTTAAACCTTTTTGAGAAAATTCTAAAACGTTATTGATATCTCCTTGATTACTAGCGCCCCTTGCAGAGAGTAAATAAACTTTGGCGAGAATATCATTTGAGTAATATTCCCTATTATTCAGTATTTTTTCCAACAGAGATTTAACCGTCTCAAGGTCAACTATTTCATCATTTACTTTTAATAATTCTTGTACTTGATTAATAAGTACGGCTTGCTCAGAGGATGACTGTGCCATGGAGGTACTCACTACAAGAAGAGACAATAAATACACTTTAAAAGTAAATTTTATCAACTGAAATAACCGTTTTTTCATCATATTAATACCGTTAGTTATTGAAAAATTATTGAATAAATTACAATTGAACATTACTTATTACTGTATTGACTTTACAAAAGATAAACAAAAAACAGTATTTTTTGTTTACATTTATAAAATTCATCCTATAATATCCTCAGTTAAGCTTTATAGCTTGCTAGGGCAAATCTAGTGAAAATTAGAGACGCAAAGTTACCGGTCTAACGGGAAACCTATGATAGCGGGACTGCCAAGTTTAGATATAGTGGGGGCTTATCTTAATTCGATAATTCACTATCTGTTTCTTCCGTTTTCTTTGCGTCGCCCCTCTTTTTTTATACACCGATTTACTTACTTGTTAAAAGCACTCATCATTATTTATACCACTAACGTCTAAAACAGTATTTATGTACCCGATACTTTCTAAAATAAGTTACAGCGCTTGTTTGGCTTTATTATGAAAAGTTTTCTGCTGACTAATATAATGCATTATTATTCTATCTAACATAGATAATGGCATCGAGCCGCGTTTTAACAATTCATCATGAAAGTCTCGTAAATCAAAGTCCTCACCTAAAGTTTTTTCCGCCTCTTTTCGTAAACGCTTAATCGTTAACTCACCTACTTTGTAAGATAAAGCTTGTGCCGGCCATGAGATATAACGATCTATTTCGGTTTTTACATTATGAAGTGACAATGCGGTGTTACTCGCTAAAAAATCTATTGCTTTAGCACGACTCCACCCTTGGGTATGTATTCCTGTATCGACGACTAAGCGACAAGCTCGCCACATTTCATAGGTCAAACGACCAAAGTCTTGGTAAGGGTCCTCATACATACCTGCCTCTATTCCTAGGTATTCAGAATACAAGCCCCAACCTTCACCAAAAGCCGATATGTAAGTTCTATTTCTAAACTTCGCTACATCCTTCATCTCTTTTGCTAACGATATTTGTAAGTGATGGCCAGGTACAGCTTCATGAAGTGTCAGGGCCGTTAAGACATACAGTGGTCGACGATCTAATCTATAAGTATTGACCCAATAATTTCCTGGTTGGTCATCTCGTGATGAACCTGCATATCGTCCCGTTGTATATTTAGGCGCTATATTAGCAGGCACAGCCATTACACCATAGGGTGTTCTGGGTAACGTCTTAAATAGAGTAGGTAATTTGGCGTCCATCTTTTTAGCAATAAAGGAGGCTTCTTTTAATAGCTCTGTGGGTGTAGAAGCATAAAATTGAGGATCGGTACGTAAAAATTGTACAAAATCACTGAAGTCACCATCAAAACTTACTTGCTTAATAATTTTGTCCATTTCGGCTCGTATACGCTTTACTTCAGTGTATCCCTGTTGGTGAACTTGTATTGCCGTTAAGGGTAACGTGGTATAATGTCTTAGCCTATTTTGATAGTATTTTTTACCCTTAGGAAGAGAACTAGCGGCAATATTATCACGAGCATTTGGCTGATACTCATTCACCATAAAATCATAATAGCTATGATATGCGGGCATAACTTTAGTAGTTAAAATATGCTTAGCTTGTCGCTGTAACTCACCTTTTTCACTCGGCGTAATAAAAGCTGACATTTTTCTAAACGGTAAATAATAAGAACTTTCTGTAACATTCTCTTTTATATATGCAGCAATAGATTTTTCAAATCCCTCCAGCACTATTTTTGGCTGACTAATGCCACTGGAAAGTCCTAACTTCATCCAATGAATTTGTTGGTCAAAATATCGAGGAAGAGCGGATAAACGTGCTAGGTAATCTTGATAATCTGTATAGGTTTTAAAGTCGACTTGCTTTGAAATATTTGCTATCCAAACATGAAAGCCTGACTCTGCAGTGAGTGGCATGTAGTGTTCATTATTGGTATAACTATCTAACTGATTTTTTAAGCTGTAACTAAGTACCGATAAGTTAATCTGATTCTCTTGTGTTAACTTTTCAATATCTATTGCGCTCAACTGCTGATAAATAACCAAACCTTGCTGGTACTTAACGAGTAGAGAATTAGCCGAAAAATCTGGTAACTTAGCATTATTACTATCAATATCAGGCTGATTAAAAGGACTTGATTTGAGATAAAACTGCTCATGAACTTTGATAATACTGGCTAATTGTTGGTCAGAATTAATACTATTATCTACTGAGTTATTGGCATAACTATAATTTATCTGGACGATATTAATCAGTAACAACACTAGGTAAGTGATTACATTTTTCATTGAATATACTCAAAAATAAAAAGGGTACCATAATAACTATTTATCTATCTTCATGAGGTAAATAATTTGTAGCTTCATTGTTAATCCGCTTCACATAAAGCGGGATTAAAGTTATAGCTTGAAGAAGAGTTCTCTATATACTTTTAACTCAGCGATTGACTCTTTAATGTCATCTAAAGCTAAGTGAGCGCCTGTTTTAACTACCACATCTAATACTTCAGGTTTCCAACGTCTCGCCAGCTCTTTTATCGTACTTACATCGATATTACGATAATGAAAATGATCTTCAAAATCAGGCATATACTTATTAATAAAACGTCTGTCTTGGCCAATACTATTACCACACATAGGTGATTTACCTTGAGGTACCCATTGTTGTATAAAAACAAGACTTTGCTCAGTTGCTTGAGCCAAACTAATCTTGCTGTCTCGGCAACGTTTAGTTAAACCTGAGTTACCATGATGCTCAATACACCATTCACTCATATTATCTAACACATCATCTTTTTGATTAATGGCAAATATTGGTCCTTGCGCTAAGGTATTTAAGTGGCTATCAGTTATAATGATAGCGATCTCTAAAATCACATCATGCGCTGGCTCCAATCCTGTCATTTCCAAATCAAGCCAAATTAAATTATTATCATTACTCGCCATAAACTTCCCTTAAAAAAAATGCATAAACATTAGTATATAATTGTTAGTATAATACGCCACAACCAAGTTGGGTCAAATTAAATGTTGGATCAAATTAAATCGTATGAATATGTCTCTTGTCTAAAGTAAAAAAACTGACCAAAGGTCAGCAAAGGCGCATTAAGGCCAATCATGATAATAGATTGCATGGTAAAACCACCAAAAACAAAGATAAAGTGCAATGGGAAGATGACGACTTAAGCGCTCCTCAACAAGGCATTATTATTAGTCGATTTGGTCAACATGCCGATGTCGAAAGCAACCTTGGTGATATATACCGTTGTAATTTACGCCGTTCTATTAGCTCGCTTGTCTGTGGAGACAAAGTACTTTGGCGTCTTGGCAAGGAAACTCAGCATAGTATTACCGGCATAATAGAGGCCGTTCATGAACGTGACTCTGTACTAAGTCGTCCAGATGTTTATGATGGTGTTAAGCCTATCGCAGCAAATATCAGTCAAATTCTCATTGTTTCTTCTGTGTTGCCTGTTTTTAATAGCGATATTATTGACCGTTACCTAGTGGCTGCTGAGCAAACTGGTATTACGCCAGTTATTGTACTCAATAAAACTGATTTATTAGACAGTATTAGCACTGGCGAACAAGAGAAAATAGCGAAACAACTAAAAATTTATAAAGATATTGGTTATCAAGTACTTTACGCAAGCAGTAAATCCCGTGATGGTATAAGTAAACTAAAAATGCAGCTTACACAACATACTAGTATATTTGTTGGTCAATCAGGTGTTGGTAAATCAACCTTAGTAAATGCTCTCATGCCAAATTTAGGGATATTAACCAAAGAAGTCTCAGATAACTCTGGTTTAGGGCAACACACTACTACTGTGGCACGTTTATACCACTTTAATGAAGGTGGTGATTTAATTGACTCACCTGGTATTCGCGAATTTGGTTTATGGCATTTAACGCCAGAACAAGTTTGTCATGGCTTTGTTGAGTTCTCTAAGTTCCTTGGTTTGTGCAAATTTAGAGATTGTAAACATCAAACAGACCCTGGCTGTGCCCTAATAGCTGCTGAAGAAAAGCA
>JBKEHN010000116.1:0-10155 GCA_046710905.1 Colwellia sp. | reverse complement strand
TTAAGTAAAGAGGGAGTTTTATACAGAAACTGAGGGTTTTGTGAACTGTCCTGTAAATTTTTTATTTTGTGAATATTTATAGTCTAGCTCTACCTTGCAAATACATCACTTATTTTAAGTAGAAAAGAAGCCGAAAATTATGATCAAGTTTTATTATGAAGAGATGCAGTTCCTCCAGTATAAACAACCAAAATAACAGTAGATTAGAATCGCGATAAATATACTGAGTGAGATGATAGCCAGTAAAACTTGTTTTATAGCAATCCTAGCAAATTATTGCCTACTTTTACGGGTTAAAATATTCCAAGGCGGCGTTGCTCTCAATCCTAATAGCCCACTAATGATCAATTAAGCGCTATCCCTGAATTATTTTTCCTATGCATAATAAGATGACAAACATAATAGAATTGGTGTTTATAATCTTTACTTTTTTATACTCGCCATATTGACTTGTCTACTAACAACTCGTATTATTGTGTATGTTAAATATAAAAATACACGTGTTTTGTTGTTAAATATCTCAAATTGATGTGCTGACTTTACTTATTAGTATATTAACAGTGTAACTACTGAATAAATTTTGATTACAAAGCTTATCACGCTTATGAGCATACCATCTGTTGTTATCTTATTTTCTAGCTTGTTGTGGACACTATTTGGGTTAAACATATGGATGCATCTTATTGGCGGCATAGCTATTACGATTGGAAAATAATCCTAATATTACTAGAGTTATACAAAAAAAATTACTGAACTATTAATCAATTATCGACCTATTGCTAGTACCTGGTTTGATAGTCAAGCTATAGAAAATTTTTCTAAAAAACACCATGAAAAATGGCGGTGGTTTAGTTAAATCCATAGAGCTACTGAAGGTTAATGAGCTCTATGCAAAAATTAGTATCACTCAGCCAAAAAGCTTAGTTGCATACAAAAAATTTACTGGGTACAGAATATTTTGTAGTTTCTCAACGTAAAGGTTTTGGTTTAAATAGCGCTGCTAAACCTGCGGAAGTTTGTTAAATGTTACAAGCATATAACTCGTTTGGGTAATAGATTTATTCGGTATTGTTTAACAGCAGAGTAAATAGTAGGAACTTACAATAAAGCGCTTGGATTAGTTATTACGCCATCAACGTTGAGTATAAGTGACCCACACAGTCGCGCTTTAAAGTTCATATTTATAATATATTGTAATCAGAGGAAAAATTATGAAATTAGTACGATTTGGTGCACCAGGCCAAGAAAAACCAGGTTTAATTGATAAAGACGGTAACTTACGTGATTTATCAGAAATCATTAGCGATATTGACAGTAAGTTATTAGGTAGTGATCTTGCACAACTTAAAACTATTGATGAAGCATCATTACCTTTAATTGAGGGCGAGCAGCGTTTTGCCAAACCGGTAGCAAGTGTTGGTAAATGTATTTGTGTTGGTTTGAACTATGCCGATCATGCGGCCGAATCAGGTATGAAAGTACCAATTGAACCGGTGTTATTTGCTAAAGCGACGTCATCACTACAGGGTGCTTATGATGATGTAGTTTTACCTCCAGGCTCAGAGAAGTCTGACTGGGAAGTAGAGCTTGCTGTTGTTATTGGTAAAGAAGCGCGCTATGTATCTGAAGAAGATGCTATGGATCACGTTGCTGGTTTATGTGTAATGAATGATTTATCTGAACGTGCTTTCCAACTTGAAAAAGAAGGACAATGGATGAAAGGTAAAGGTTGTGACACTTTTGGTCCATTAGGTCCGTATTTAGTGACAACCGATGAAGTCGGTGACGGTAATAACCGTAAAATATGGTTGGAAGTGAACGGTAAACGTGTTCAAGATGGTAATACTAATACTATGGTATATAAAGTCCCATTTTTAGTGAGTTATATTAGTCAGTTTATGAGCCTACAGCCAGGTGATATTATCAGTACTGGTACCCCTCCTGGTGTTGGTTTAGGTTTTAAGCCACCCATTTATCTTAAAGAGGGTGATGTTATGCGCTTAGGTATTGAAGGACTAGGTGAGCAACAGCAAACTGTTAAGCTATAAGTTGTGTTCTATTAACTTGCAAGCAAATCAGCTCTTAAATTTTTCCTTAGTTTAAGAGCTTTTTTATAAGCGCTATTTTATTTATTGATGTGAAAGACAAAGTGAAATAATAACTATTAAAATAAAAATCTTGTTACATTAACTTTTTTTCCTATCGACCACTCTCGTTTTTAGCCATAAAGTCACTAAAATATTTAGTTATTAAAAATATCAAAGTGTTAGTGTAGAAAGGGAAACTAACATGGAAAATACCTCGAACGCTATCGATATCAATTACTGATAATTGAAAATAAAAGCATTAGTTATGCGCTCGAAATAGCCTTATTATAACTGTTTTAAAAGCATTTTTTTAACGTGGAATCAATTGTCTCAAGATAATCTTGATTTTACTTTACCTATAGTAAATTCCGACCTTAAATCATTTCTTTCATCTCTAACCAATGCTCGTATGGCTAGGTAATAACCTAGAGATAAATTAGACTTTATTAGTGATTGAAACAATATATTGGGCGGATACTCAGTTCACTCGTCAAACAGATAACAAAAAATACTATAAAAAATATTTACCTATCGTCGTATGTTTTCTTTTAGCCGCACCATTGATGAAGATATTTATCTCATATAAAAACATCATAAACGTAAACCTCCTAATCGTTGAAGCAAGAAGCTGACGCTTAGACGTAATTGTTAGCATAATTAACCTGTAGCGAAATTAATAGATCTCGCTATATGAAATTATATTTTTCACAATTCTATCTCATTTTATGACGTTGTTGGTAGCTTAATAAATTAATAACCGTGTAGATTGTGATGGTTAATCGAAGTAAAGGCAGAGTATAGAATCTAAAGATTGACTCGATACTTTTAATTTTAGGATAATGGCGTCTATTCGTTCTATATTCCACCTGCTAACTCTTGTTGTCGATTTGTTCCACTAGTTGCTCGAGTACGCAGCGGCGCAGCACCAGTCCCACCACTTTGCCTTTCTCAACCACAGGTAGTACTCGACGATTGTTGTGTAGGAATTTTTCTGCGACATCAACTAGGTTGGTATTGGCACTGATAGATTCGACTTCGATTGTCATCCTGTCGCGAACTAACTCGCCGATAGTCGAGAAGTAGCCTGCCATTAGTGCACCGCGCATACAGTCAGCTTCGGACAGAAAGCCGATTAGATTGTTATCAGCATCCACCACAGGTGCACCAGACAGATTAGCGGTTAGCAGCTGGCGTAGGGCAACGATCACTCCACTATCGGGACGAAATGATAATGGTGACCGGTCCATGATGGTTTCAGCGATGATTGTCTGCATGTTGTGCTCCTGAAGCGCTAGGTTGCTCGTTTGGGTGTTATTGATTGTTATTTGTTGTCGAATGATAAAAGCAACAGCTGTGCCATCTATTACGATTTTAAATTAATTGTTTTATTACAAACAGTTAATTTTTTATACGACAAAAAATAACTGCTGTCCAGTAATACAAAGGAGTTATCTGCTTGAAGAGAGAGCTTCTTTGCACCGAAATAGTGCTGTTCAACTTAGGTGTGTATGTGTGCAACAAAGGTAACCGCTATCAACCTATTGATAGCTGCTGAATCGCGTGGGATAAAATCATTTCTATTGTAAATGTGTAGTAGGGTATGTTTGGTAGGTAAAAAAGTGTCCGTGAGTGACATACTTGAAAGTCTGCGCTTCAACATTTGTTGGCGTATATACTGGAGTGTTAAGTGTTGGGTTGTCAGCGTCTAAGCATTACGTTAATTACCTTGAAACGGAGCGTTTTGTGTAGAACTATCAGTTTAAGTCCATTCTAATGCATTAGCGTTGTCACCATTGATGGTATTGAGATGTTACCTGGCTATTTGCTCACAGTTTCAGAGGATAACTTTGTGGATCAAAAGGCTTAGTCGAGTCATACCAAAAAACTTACTGAATTGTCATCGCTCTTATCACCCAGCGACTTAATTTAGACTCGTATTTATCACAGAAAATAGTCCGCTTAGTCACTTGAGTTCAAATGGTAGATTTAACACGCAGAATCAATCTAAACGGCGATAAAATATGAGTCTGTTACAATTATATTAGTATTTTTGCGTTTGCTTACTAATTGATTTTATCATATTGCTCATCTATAGCGATATTTTGATAAGACCGTTTTGTTCTTAATTTTATAAGGTCATAATTATCTTAAATTTAATGATGATATTAATCCAATGACGTTATATTGCAATCTATCACCCAATAGTAACTATAAAAAATAAGGATTAAAATTACTTATGTAAAGTAAAGCTTTGTAAAGTTTCTAGTACTTTATAAATAAATAACCCTATATTACTATTTCCATTATTAACTTTATTTGAGCTTTAAGCCTAGGGTAAAAAATGTTTAATATCTCAGTGTCATCTACTGTTATAAGTCCAGAAAATATTGCCGTTAACCGTTTTGGTTATGGTGCCCGTGGTGACGAGTTAAAACAGGCAAAGGCAGATCCTAAACAGTGGCTTTCGTCTCAATTAAAAACTATAAAATTCAGTGATAAACAGCCAAGTTCAGATGATATTTTTATCGCTTACACTAAGTTTAAAAAACAGAAAAACTTAATGAAACAGCAAAAAAATCAAGCGCAAAACAGTCAAGTACTCGACAAGAATAAAAACAAAGAAAAAAATAAAATGCTAAAAGATTCTATCCATAAAAATTACGTGAAAATGAGTGCTGATTCTTTAAAACAGGCAATTACCTCTGAGTATAGTGTTAGTTGGCGTTTACTTGATTTTTTCTCTAATCATTTCAGTGTCAGTACTCATGGTCGCTTAATGTTAGGTTTGTCTCCTACTTTAGAGAGAGAAGCAATAGCTCCTAATTTACTGGGCAACTTTGCTGACATGTTACTGGCGGTTGAACAGCATCCCGCTATGCTTATTTATTTGAATAATGAAAATTCTTTTGGCCCTAATTCTCGTCTGGCAAAAAAACGCAAGGTTGGTTTAAATGAAAACCTTGCTAGAGAAATTATGGAATTACATACCTTAGGTGTCGATGGCGGCTATAGCCAACAAGATGTCATTGAGTTAGCAAAGGGTATTACTGGTTGGAGTGTAATAAAGGCTAAAAAAGAGCATGGTACAGGTTTTGTTTTTAGAGATTATGGTCATGAACCAGGCATGAGAACCTTACTTGGTAAAAAATACTACCAAAGTGGTATGTTACAAGGCAAACAAATGTTGCGTGATTTAGCGATGCACCCAAACACGGCAAAGTATGTATGCACTAAAATTGCCCATCATTTTGTTAGTGAAAATCCGTCTCAGTCATTAATAATTAAAATGCAAAATACTTGGCTTAACAACCAAGGAAACATCAAAAAAGTGATGCTGACTCTATTTGATGCACAAGAAACTTGGCTTACTAGTGCACAAAAATTTAAAACGCCTAGAGAATTTGTTATTTCAACGTATCGGGCCATAGCCCCTAAACATATTAATAGCAAAATATTGTTCTATTCATTAAATAACCTTGGGCAAACGCCCTTTAATTCGGGCTCTCCTGCAGGGTTTAGTGATGAGGAAAGTGATTGGTTAGGCGCGAGTGCTTTGATGGCAAGAGTTGAATGGTCGACCTTAGTCTCGGGCCAAGTTAGAGGTATAAATGCTGAGCAAGTCATGACGACAGCCTTGGGTAGTAGTATTAGCCAAAATACTTATCACATAGTAATGAGTGCTGAAAGTCGTCAACAAGCAAGTACCTTATTATTAATGAGCCCAGAGTTTCAAAGGAGATGATGATGATTGAGAATAATAAAACAAAAAAAGACCCTTTAGTATTATCGTTAGCTAAAGTATTAACAGAGAAAGATACTTTATCTCGACGTAAATTTATTCAAATAGCGGGTGCAAGTTTAGCGGTATTATCGTTCCCTATGAGTTCAGCTTTTGCTGTACAAGCAAGTAAAAGTAAACTCAATAATAAAAGTAAGCCTAAAATTGTTTGGGTAGTATTACGAGGCGCTTTAGATTCATTACATACTATAGTGCCAACGTTTGATAAGCAGTATGCTAAGTTACGTCCCAAGTTATCAACGAGTTTTGACAGCCCGTTATTACCTTTAGAAAAAGGTTTTTCCTTACATCCATCGTTAACCAACTTATATCATTGGTATCAAGAAAAATCACTATTACCTATTGTCGCCGTATCGTCAGGTTATCTTAAACGCTCTCATTTTGACGGCCAAGACTTTTTAGAAAGTGGTAAGGGTGAAATAGATCATGACAGTGGCTGGTTGGCTAGAGCGATAGACATTAAAAACAAAAGTGCTTTAGCTATTGCGCGCTCTACGCCAATTAGCTTACGCAGCCCTTTAGTTTATTCTGAGAAAGTAAATACCTGGTATCCATCAAAATTTAAAAATGTAGATGAAGACATTTACTTAGCGCTAAATAAGCTCTACAAAAATGATCAAGCACTAAAAGTAAGTCTAACTAGTGCGCTAAAAATGAAAAACTTAGTAGCTGATAATAGTCAGAGTAAGAAGAAACATGGTAAGTTTATCGACTTAGCAAAATCTTGTGCAAAGTTAATGACAGCAGAGGAGGGCGTTGATTGTGCGATGTTAGAGCTTGGTGGTTGGGATACACATAATAATCAGAGCAGTCGTTTGAGTCGAAAATTATCTGAGCTTGATACTGGCTTAGCAGAATTAAAAGTTGGACTAGGCGATGAGTGGCAAAACACTGTGGTAATTATAGGCACGGAGTTTGGCCGAACGGCCAAAGAAAATGGTACTGGGGGGACAGATCACGGTACTGCTAGTGGATTATTTATTGCTGGTGGCGCGGTTAATGGTGGCAAGGTTAAAGGACGTTGGCCAGGATTAAAGCGTGATGAACTATTTCAGCAACGTGATTTAATGCCAACCTCTAATAGCTTTAGTTGGATCGCTAGTCTGCTGTCACAACATTGGCACCTTTCTGAGCAAGAATTACAGCAAGTATTTCCGCAAGTAAAATTGTACGATGATATTTTGATTTGTAGTTAGCTATATGAATTAAAATACTTTTTAAATTATTTAATTAGTTTTTTTGATAATAGTAAATATTATGTTCTTATTCGTTTATCGTTACTGTCTTTAGTGGTTAAGCAACGTTAGTGTATGTTTTTAAGTCAGTTGTTAGGTAAAAGTATTGTCAAGTTTATCTATTGTTTTAGACTTGTGATTTTTAGTCGTCTGCTCTCTTTTTCTAAACAGATGTTTGTTAGCGCGTAGATAGTTAAAACTATGCTTCGTGTCATCAGCCATCACATAAAAAGGTAATAATCTTATCATGCTAAAGCTATCGCCCTTTCTAGCCTAGAAATGGTTAAAGAAAATTTCAATAATGTAGATGCTGAACACTATAGCCAAAAAGCGTATTTTTTCATTAAAGATAATAGTTATCATGTCACTATTTCATCTTATGATAAATGTGATACTTCAGCTGTTAAAATCAAGCTAGCTAATACCTATCAAGTAAAGTATACCTTTAGAGATCTCCCTTTGCTTATTAATTACTCCTATTATTTTACTTATATATAGCGACACTTCGCTGCGATAGCTTTATTTTTGCTTTATTATCAGAAAACATGATGAATTTATTGCGTATTAAAAAATAGCTATAAATAAAAAAGCTAAATAGATTTTAATTGCGAACAATATTTTTATATTATCGGAAAAAGTAAAGCGATATGAGCTGAGCAGTATTTGGCTGATAATGGTAGATTTAATAATGTTATATTTAAAAATAACCTCTTCTTAAAACAAGAATATCTGCTGAAAAATAATACTAAAAGAGAGTAAATCTATATTTGATGATGGTCGTTTTTAAAAAAGAGTAGCTTAACTAAAATTGATTATACGCCGACCAATCAACCAACTAAGCATTGATTAAGAACCAAGGTATAAAAATCATGGTGTTACCAAATGATAACGCCCTACTGAGGTTAGGATTAAAAGTAAAGATAGATGTCTTCAATAACTCCTGGGTAAGGTAGCTGAATTAGAGGCTATTGAGGTTCAGTAGTTAACGGCCTTTACTACGGGTTCACTAGTATTTAACAAGCCTAGGAATATATTTACAGCTTATGTACTCAGTTCGCAATACCATTGAAAAAAATATGATAGAAACTCCCTGCATCTTCACTAATAATATTACCGTTCATTGAGAAGTTCATGTCAGGGATAGACTCTATTGCCCCTGCTATAATATTTTCGGCAACCAATAGACTAGTATCTCTAATCGTTTTATCTTCAATGCCTTGTTTGATTATCTCACCAAATTGATTTCTTATATTACTTGTCGCTATTTCCATTTCTTTTCTTTTTTCAGCTGAGAAAGACCACATGGTTGCATAACGTATTAAAGGGCCTTGTTTGCCGACTTGAATATTAAAAAGTCGTTGTGCAGCGTAAGCTAACTTATCTATACCTGGGTTATCTAGTGCCGCTGACTCTTCAAGCACAATATCCTCAATTCTTAAGGTACGTTCAAAGCATTTAGATAATAAATCATCCTTATTTTTAATATGATAATAAAAAGCGCCCTTCGTTACGCCAAGGGATTTAGCTAATTCATCTAGTGAGGTACCTTTAAAGCCTTTTTGATTAAAAAATATAGTACCAGCACGAAAAAAAGCTGCTTGTTTTTTTCTATTTTGTTCTTTTTTATCGAAACCAGCAGGCGCCATTTGGACTTCTTCAAAGCTAAAGTCTTTGAAGTTAAATGGGCTAGCTGAATTTTTTATACCTGATTTGATGATCATTAACCATTGTGAAAAGGCATCTTCTCTTGCTGTTACGTCAACCTCATGAAGCCAAACGGGTAACCACAGAATTGTTCCCCATATCGCATTCGATGTTTTAGCCGGTTCAACATTTTGCATACTCCCATCGGTTTGACCTACTTTAATTAAGTTAATGACTTGGATAACAAAATTACGGTAATACTCAGATATTTCTTTTTGATGAAGTAAAGACAAAGAAGCTATTTCTGTTAACCCCGCTAAATGACCGCGGTTGCCATTAATTATGTCATTCCAACAATCAAAGTTTTGGCGTAACAAGTGCTCTAGTTTAGTAATGGCGAGGCCGTCTTGGCTAAGAGCGTCATCAACCATTACTTGCATTTCAATACAAGTATTTAAATAACATTGATGTACTAATTGTTCTTTTGTTTTCACGTAGTAATAAAGACTAGTTTTGGTCAATTGCAATTTATCGGCTATTTGGCTCAATGTTGTCCCGCGTGTTCCATGAATATTAAATAGCTCTGATGCGGCAGACAAAATTGTTTTGTATTTTTGGTCATGCTGATTGGTTTTACTAAAAGGGGAGCTTATTTTATTTATTGTTGTTGAAGCCATTGTTGATTTCTCAGCTTAAGTCAAAAATTATACTGTAAGTTCAATTTAATAATAAATTATTGTAATCATATTCACAACAAAATTTACAATCTAACAACTTTTTATTAATTATCTTACTGAATTATATCAATATAATTTAAATAATATCCGTATGATTTCAATAGATATCGCTAGAGTTATTAGCAAAGAGTATATTTTTTAACGTATAATACTTGTAAGTAATTAAAACATACTGTAAGTTCGAATGTAGTTATTTGTAAAGATCATTGCAGTCACGGCAAATGAAAGTTGAATTTCAGCCATGACAGATAAGAATCTGATAGGAAATTACACATGAGCTTGAAAAACCAAGACATTAAAATAAATCAAGTCGTTGCTAAAAAAGTCGTTGAACAAATCACTCACATTACTCAAGTAGATAGTATTTTTGAAGTGATTAAAAAAACTAGAAAAAATATTGAATATGATGCATTTAAAAAATTACCTCTTAATTTAGGTGCTATGTATCAATCTGCAGCTGAAACCTATGGTACTGCAGATTTTATTATTTATAAAAATGAAAGACACAGTTTCGCTGACTTGTATCAACACGCAGCCGCCTTTTCATTAGTTTTACAAAATGACTTTAATATTGTCTCTGGTGATAAAGTTGTCATTGCTATGCGTAATTATCCTGATTGGATCATTGCCTTTATGGGAATAACCATGCTTGG
>JBKEHN010000115.1:0-10184 GCA_046710905.1 Colwellia sp. | reverse complement strand
AACGTATCTACTAACAGTAAATAAAGACTAGGGTCTGTTGAACTTTCAATATTTTTTTATAGCTATTTATACAAGGTAGAACCATAGTAATGTGGTTATTCCACATAAAAAGACCATAACGCTGTAAAAATGGCTAATAAACGCTGTCCGAAGGATTTGGCTAAAAGCCTTTTACTCTTTGTTGCCTAGTATTTGCTTAGAGTGACTCGGCTACATACTAGCCGCCACGATTAAAACGCTTTTATCTCGAAAAAATTTAATCGCCAAAGATCGACAGACCCTAATTATCGAAGTAATGTCTTCAGATAACAACATTGAGTTATAAAAAAAGTCAACAAACTTACTGCGTTTGTCGGCTTCTTTTATTAGTCAGTGATAGTTTTATTTTTTATAAAACGCCACGTTCTATTTGATTTAGTTCAATCGATTTAAATAAGGTTGAGAAGTTACCTTCACCAAAACCTTGATCATCTACGCGCTGAATCATTTCAATAAAAATAGGACCAAATAGATTTTTAGTAAATATCTGTAATAAATAAGAATTTTCATTTTGACTATCAATCAATATTTGATGTTCTTTGATACGTGCTTTATCTTCTTTTACCCAAGGTACGCGATCAAATATCTCATCATAGTACTCAGGTACAATATTAAGTGTATCAATGATTGAGCTATCTAACTTATCCAGCGAGCCAACAAGATCGTCTGTTATAAACGCTAAGTGCTGTACGCCAGGGCCATTATATTCATCTAAATATTCATCAATTTGATTATTGGTACTCCCCTTTCCTTCATTAATTGGAATACAGAATTTTCCACAAGGTGAAGCAAGTGCATAAGAAATTAATGCTGTTTTAACACCTTTAATATCAAAGTATCGAACTTCAGTAAAACCAAAAACATCTTTATAAAAATCAGCCCATTTATGCATGGTACCTTGATAAACATTATTGGTTAAATGGTCTACCGCTAAAAAGCCTTTATCTTCAACTAATACTGGCTCTGCAATATCTTCAAAGTCAGTGTCATATATTAAACCTTTATTGACGCCTGTTTTTGAAAAGTTCTCAATGAAATAGATAAGGCTGTCTCCGATGCCATAAATAGCAGGATACGGAAGTTTATTTACTTCATTTACAGCAGATTTAGCTCCGCGCTTAACTGCTTCGGTAAAAGCAAAGTCAGCATTTTCTACACGCCAGCCCATAGAACAAATAGCCGGACCATGGCTTTTAGCAAACTCTTTAGAAAAACCAGCTTTTTCTTTATTTATTAGAAAGTGGATATCATTTTGATTAAAGTACTCAATATCACGCCCTTTCATTTTTTTAGTTTTAGAAAAACCAAAACCATAGAAAGCTTTTTCCATAAAGTCTGAATCTGGTGTAGCGTATTCAGTAAACTCAATACCACATAACTTTAGCGGGTTTTTACTATCAGTCATTGTTATCTCTCTGTCATTCTATTTTTTGTCTTGAAGCTATTATCAATGGCAATTGAGCGAAGCGAAAGTCCTCATAGGACCAGGCTTGAAAGCAGCTTGTAACATAAGTTGTACGAGTATGAGTCTGAAAAAATAGCATACTGCTGACAAGGCTATACTATGACTAGCAGCTGAGTGTAAACAAATATTAACACCTTATTAATAGGCAGCAAAAATAAATAACATTTACCAATATTTAATATCAAATAAAAAATTAAAGTTTTCTCTTTATATTGAAACTACTGCTCTAAAGTAACGTTTTTTCATCAATTACAATTTAATTACATAAATTCCTTAGCAAAACCAGCAAGAACAACTAACCTTAAAATATAGCAAGTGCTTATTACTTTACCTTTACAAGCTGTTAGGTGCTGGCTTTTACTAATTTTATCTTAATGGTTTGCATTGTGTTCTCTTGGAGGTAGTTATGAGTATTTTTCAACATTATCAAACGCGCTATGAGCAGGCCCAGCAAGAAGAGTTTGGCTTACAAGAATTCTTAACTATTTGCAAAGACGATAGTCTAGCTTATGCTAGTGCATCAGAGCGTTTACTGACTGCCATTGGTGAAGCTGAAATGGTCGATACCGCGACTGACCCAAGCCTTAGTAGAATTTTTTCAAACAGGGTTATTAAACGCTACCCTGCTTTTGTTGATTTTTATGGTATGGAAGAAGCCATTGAGCAAATAGTGTCTTATTTAAAGCATGCTTCACAAGGCTTAGAAGAACATAAACAAATCCTCTATTTATTAGGTCCTGTTGGTGGGGGTAAATCATCACTGGCAGAAAAATTAAAGGCTTTGATGCAACAAGAGCCTATTTATGTATTATGCGCAAATGGTATCCGTAGCCCGGTAAATGATCATCCTTTTTGCTTATTTGATGCCCATAATGATGGAAAAATTCTTAAAGATGAATACAACATTCCTGCTCGGTACTTAAATAACATAATCTCTCCATGGGCTGCTAAGCGCTTACATGAATTTAAAGGCGACATTGCTCAGTTTACAGTGGTTAAAGTTTATCCTTCTATTTTAGATCAAATTGCCATAGCGAAAACTGAGCCTGGCGATGATAACAACCAAGATATCTCAGCACTGGTCGGTAAGGTTGATATTAGACAACTTGAACATTTTGCTCAAAACGATGCTGATGCTTATAGCTATTCAGGTGCTTTATGTCGAGCCAATCAAGGTTTGATGGAATTTGTTGAGATGTTTAAAGCGCCAATAAAAGTACTACACCCTTTACTAACCGCTACCCAAGAAGGAAACTATAATCCTACCGAAGGCCTTTCAGCTTTACCTTTTAACGGAATTTTACTTGCCCATTCAAATGAATCTGAATGGCAAACGTTTAGAAATAACAAAAATAACGAAGCATTCTTAGACCGTGTCTATATTGTTAAAGTGCCTTATTGTATGCGTGTTTCTGAAGAAGTTAATATCTATAAAAAACTACTCGAGCACAGTGAATTAAAAACAGCGCAGTGTGCCCCAGACACCTTAGATATTCTGGCTCAATTCTCGGTATTATCTCGTCTAAAAGACCCGGTTAACTCAAGTATTTATTCGAAGATGCGTGTTTATGATGGTGAGACACTCAAAGATACTGATCCAAAAGCAAAATCTTACCAAGAATATCGTGACTATGCTGGTATTGATGAAGGTATGTCAGGATTATCAACTCGTTTTGCTTTTAAAATTTTATCTCGGGTATTCAATTTCGATAGTGTTGAAGTTGCTGCAAACCCTGTTCATTTATTCTATGTTTTAGAACAACAAGTTGAACGAGAGCAACTACCTAAAGAAATTACTGAGCGCTATTTAGAGTTTATCAAAGGCTATTTAACACCTCAATATATAGAGTTTATTGGCAAAGAAATTCAAACCGCTTATCTAGAGTCCTACTCTGAATATGGACAAAATATTTTCGATCGCTATGTTACTTATGCCGACTTTTGGATTCAGGATCAAGAGTATAGAGATGCCGAAACAGGTCAATTATTTGACCGACAATCACTCAATGATGAATTAGAGAAAATTGAAAAACCTGCTGGTATTAGTAATCCTAAAGACTTTCGTAATGAAATCGTAAATTTTGTTTTACGAGCAAAAGCTAATAACAATGGTAAAAACCCGGCTTGGACAAGTTATGAAAAACTTAGGACTGTTATTGAGAAAAAAATGTTTTCTAATACTGAAGATTTACTGCCTGTTATTTCTTTTAATGCTAAAACATCAACAGATGATCAACAAAAACACGATGACTTTGTTAAACGTATGATGACAAAAGGCTATACCCAAAAACAAGTTCGATTATTATCTGAATGGTATTTACGGGTTAGAAAGTCTTCTTAAGTCGTATCTCTTATATAAAAAAAATATATACCCGTTCCATTTAAATAGGCTGCTTTTAGTGAGATTAGATGACTCACGATCGATGAAACACACATATTGATTGTTAGCGGGTATAAATAAAAGAGATAAGGAGAACGTATGACCAACTTTATTGATAGACGTCTTAATAGTAAAAATAAAAGCACTGTTAACCGTCAGCGCTTTTTAAGACGTTATAAAAACCAAATTAAAAAGTCTGTATCTGAAGCAATAAATCAACGTGGCGTGACAGATATTGATTCTGGTGAAAACATTGTAATCCCAAAGAAGGACCTATCTGAGCCTGCCTTTCATCAAGGTAATAGCGGTATAAAAGATAGAGTTCATCCTGGTAATGATCAGTTTACGACAGGTGATAGAATTCCTCGTCCACCAAAAAAACAAGGTCAAGGTGCTGGCGAAGGTGATGCAAGTGATAGTGGTAAAGGTGAAGATGAATTTACTTTTTCAATTTCTAAAGAAGAGTATTTAAATCTTCTTTTTGAAGATCTAGAGTTACCTAATCTTGAAAAGAATCAATTAGATAAGTTAATCGAGTATAAAACAGTTCGTAGTGGTTTTTGTGCTGAAGGTGTCGCTTCAAATATCGATATTGTCAAATCTCTTCAAGGCTCAATTGCTCGACGTATCGCGATGACAGCATCAAAGCGTAGAAAGGTAAAAGTACTTGAAGAAGCATTATTGGCTTTAAATAATGATACACACAATAATATTCAAAAAAAACGTGATTTGGTTGCTGAAATTGACAACATAAAAGCAGCGATAGCTAAGGTTCCTTTTATTGATACCTTCGATTTACGTTTTCGTAATTATGTCAAGCAAGCCGTTCCTACTTCAAAAGCGGTAATGTTTTGCTTAATGGATGTATCGGGCTCTATGGACCAAGCAACGAAAGAGATGGCGAAACGCTTTTATATTTTACTTTATCTATTTCTTAGCCGTACTTATAAGAATATTGATGTGGTTTATATTAGGCACCATACTCAGGCTAAAGAAGTTGATGAGCATGAGTTTTTCTACTCGCAAGAAACAGGCGGAACTATTGCATCAAGTGCTTTAGAGCTTATGAATAAAATAATTACTGAACGCTATAATGACAACCAGTGGAATATCTATGGTGCTCAGGCATCAGATGGTGATAATTGGGCAGATGATTCTCCCCAGTGCAAAGCAATATTAGAACAGCAAATATTACCTAAAAGTCGCTATTTTAGTTATATCGAAATAACCCAGCGAGTCCATCAGACATTATGGAAGCACTATCAAGAAGTAAAGGATTCTCATTCTAACTTTGCGATGCAACATATTAAGTCTGTTACTGATATTTATCCTGTGTTTAGAGAGCTTTTTAAAAAAACACACTGAGTGCCTCTTAACAGAATCTGTTAACAAAATAATGGGATAATTAATGACAAATTCTCAAAGTGAATCAATTCAGAAAACAAAAGTAACGCCATTAGATGATACACCTGATTGGACTTTTGAATTACTGGGACAATACCAGTACGAAATAGCTCGTGTTGCAGATTTTTATCGGTTGGATACCTATACCAATCAAATAGAAGTAATCACGGCAGAGCAAATGATGGATGCCTATGCAAGTGTAGGTATGCCAATAGGTTATAGTCATTGGACATTTGGTAAAAAATTCATACAAACAGAACAAAACTACAAACGTGGTCAAATGGGTTTAGCTTATGAAATAGTGATTAACTCTAGCCCTTGTATATCCTATCTAATGGAAGAAAACACACTAACCATGCAAGCTCTAGTAATGGCACATGCCTGTTATGGTCATAATTCCTTCTTTAAGGGGAATTATTTATTTAAGTCTTGGACCGATGCTAGCTCTATTATTGATTACTTATTATTTGCAAAAAACTATATTACCCAATGCGAACAAAAGTATGGTATCAGTGAAGTAGAGGCAACGTTAGATGCTTGTCATGCTTTAATGAGCCATGGGGTTGATCGTTATAAAAGACCACAAAAAATATCATTAGATGAAGAGCTTAAAAGACAGTCTGAACGAGCTGAGTATTTACAGTCACAAGTAAACGCGCTTTGGCGTACTGTTCCTAAAAAAGAACAAAAGGATAATGAAAAAGAATATATTTTTCCAAAAGAACCACAAGAAAATATTTTATATTTCATTGAAAAAAATGCTCCGCTACTTCATTCATGGCAAAGAGAAATTGTCAGAATTGTAAGGAAGATTTCACAATATTTCTATCCTCAAAAACAAACGCAAGTAATGAATGAAGGCTGGGCATGTTTTTGGCACTACACGATTTTAAACCACTTATACGATGAAGGTTTAGTAACAGATAAATTTATGTTGGAGTTTTTACACAGTCACACTAACGTTGTTGCTCAGCCAGAATACAATAGTAAGTATTATTCAGGCATAAATCCTTATGCCTTAGGTTTTAATATGTTCATTGATATTAGACGTATCTGCGAACACCCAACAGAAGAAGACAAAGAATATTTTCCTGAAATAGCAGGCAGTAACTGGGTGGATACCTTACATTTTGCCATGGAGAACTTTAAAGATGAAAGTTTTATCAGCCAATATTTATCACCCAAATTAATACGTGATTTTAAGTTATTTCATATTCATGATGATAGTAATAACAATTATGTTGAAATTGGCGCAATTCACAATGAGCAAGGATATAAGAAAGTTCGTCACAACCTAGCCAATCAATATAACCTCAGTAATATCGAGGTAAATATTCAAATAGTTGATGCAAATATTGATGGTGATAGAGCGCTAACCCTGAGGTATACGCCACACAACGATATAGAGCTAGGGGGCTCAAAAGATGAGGTATTAAAACATCTACATTATTTATGGCACTTTGACGTCAAGATTATCCAGGAAACTAAATCAGGTGAAGATCGAGTCATTGCCTGCTGTCCACAAAAAAATAAAGACAATTAATAGCAATCGGATTAATCGCCTTTATTTAAATTTATCCCAATATATATACACGGGTACCATTGAAAGTACTGGATTTGCGTAGCAATTAAATTACTTTAGACAAAGGAAATGATTTAAGCATAGTCACTTTATAGTTTAATTTTTTAACGCTATATAAAGTGAATTTAACCGCATAAAAGAAGTGCTATAGCCTAGTTACTTATTGTTACTATTATTTATAATGGAATAACCATTATTTCATTATAGCTCCTTGAATTAAAATTATTCAAGGAGCTATAAGACATACATATAGAATGGTAATAAGAATAGATTATTAGTCTTCAGATAATTCTTTTAATACTTCATCCTTTAATTCACTCCAAAGCGCGCCTGAATCAATACCATATTTTCTAACCGCTAATATAGCACCATCAAACTCATTGGTTTGAGCCAACTCTATTAAGTCTTGGTAATATGCTCTCGATATATCACGCCCCGTTGGGTGAGCAAAATATAAGTTACCAATTCGTGAATGTAAGCCACTCAAACCATTAAGTATTAATAGGTAGATTGAGTTTCCTGATGCAACAACTAAATCTTTATTTAATTGATAATCAAACTTGGAAAAAGCTTCACCTGTATCTTTAATATCCAAATAGCCTTGAAGCATTTCTATTGTTTTTTCTGGATTATTTTTTATTGCACCACGTATATATATAGCACTGATATTAGTACGTGCTGATAACATGTTATCCACTAAATCAGGAATACCATCTTGGTCTAATTGCGCCAGTGTTTCTAGAATATTTAAACTAGATGTTTCCCAGAAGTTATTTACTTTAGTTGGCTTACCATGTTTAATAGTTAACCATCCATCTCTGGCTAATCGCTGCAATACTTCTCTAAGCGTAGTCCGAGTTACCCCTATAAGTTCAGAGAGTTCACGTTCTGCGGGTAATATCGAGCCAGGAGGAAAACCACCATTCCAAATAGATTCAACGATATATTGTTCCGCAAATCCTGCTGGGCTTTTAGCTTTTATGACCATTGACTATAGCTACCTGATAATAAGAATAAGGATAAAGATAAATTGTTAACGGATTGTACCAGAAGTAGACTTATGTACAAGCGAGATAATGCTACAAAAAACCAGAGGTTTCGAGTTCTGCGGGTAATATCGAGTCAGGATGAAAACTACCATTCCAAATAGATTCAACGTAAGCGTATAGCTAACAGCACCTGCTGTTAGCGTTTGTTCTCAGGTATGTTATCTCCACATTTAATTTAGGAGATAACCATGAGAATTACGCGTAGCCAAAAACAATGGCAAATCATCATTGATGATCAACAGACCAGTGGCTTAACCATCATTGACTATTGCCAACAACAGCAGTTATCAACATCGAGCTTTTATGCGGTTAAAAAGAAACTTGGTTTGACGTCTGGAAACTTTGTTCGTGCCAAAATAACCCAACAAGTGGAAATCATTGAAGCGAAAGATTCAATAACACTATCCACTGGTAAGGCTAACGTCAGCTTGCCAAGTACAACTTCCGCCACCTATTTAAGCCAATTGTTACGAGCATTAGTTTTATGAAGATGTTTGTTGACCCTTCAGCGGTTTCTCTTCATCGGGATTTTGTTGATTTTCGTAAAGCAATAAATGGCCTTGCGGCACTTGTTGAAGATGAACTAAACCGTGATGCCTATACGGGGCTTTATTCGTTTTCTGCAATAAAGCGAAAGATAAACTGAAAATATTGTACTGGGACAAAACAGGTTTTGCGCTTTAGCAAAAGCGCTTAGAAAAACAAAAGTTCAAATGGCCGAGTAAGATCAACGACACTGAATTTTCATTAACCGCTGAGCAACTCAGCTGGTTATTATCAGGATATGATGTCCTTGGTCACCAAGAATTACATTATCAGTCGATGATCTAATTACCTGATATTTAATTGTTTTTCGCAGTCAACGATCATTGACACGAGCGCTTGTGCTAAATGACGCGAATAGCAGTATTGCCTTACCTATTTTGTTAACATCATCGGATGAAATTCAATACTAACTCACTTCCTAATGACCCCGAACAACTTAAGCAAATGCTGCTTGAGTTGCAGCAACGTATGGAAAGCGAATTAGCAGAAAAAGACGTCGCTTATCAACAATTGCTTGAACGTTACAACCTCAAGCTTGCTAACGAATACGGTAAAAAGTCAGAGAAAATGCCTGGTGCTGATGAAGTATTTAATGAAGTAGAATTAGTGCTTGATGAACACGATAAAAAACTTCTGACCGATCCTCTCCCTAACGCGACAACAAAAACGAAACCAAAGCGGAAACCATTACCCGCAGAGTTGCCGCGTAAAGAGGTGATTGTAGATATAGACGAAAGCGACAAAGTCTGTGATTGCTGTCAAAGCTCATTACATAAAATGGGAGAAAGCAGTAGTGAAATCTTAGAATTTGTACCCGCACATATCAAAGTCATTAAGACCATACGTCCCAAATACGCCTGTCGCCAATGTGAGCGTAATGGGATTGAAAGTGTGGTAAAACCGCCTTAATACCAGCAACACCGATACCAAAAGTATGGCGACGCCCAGCTTACTCAGCCAAATCATTGCGTGTAAATACCAGTTAGGCTTACCGTTATACCGCCAAGAAACGATGTTTAGTGATATTGGCATTGAATTAAGTCGTCAAACGATGCCGAGCTCGATGCTGCGCAGTGCTCAATTACTTGAGCCGCTTTATATGCGCTTGCAAGGGAGTTTACTGGCAGAGCCTGCGATTCATGCAGATGAAACACCCTTGAAAGTTATCAAAGCAGACAAAGCGACCAGTTATATGTGGGTATATTGCTGCGGCAGCGATAGGCTAAGTGACAAAACCAATATTGTTTTATACGATTATCACAACAGTCGTGTGGCACAATGCGCGATTGACTTTCTTGATGGCTACCAAGGTTATATGCATGTTGATGGCTATAAAGCTTATGGGCTAACAGAGGCAACATTAGTCGCCTGTCTTGCGCATATTCGCCGTAAGTTTGTTGATGCGAAAAAGATACAAGCTAAAAAGACAACGGGAAAAGTTGATGTGGCCTTAAACTTAATCGGTAAGCTCTATGGATTAGAGCAGCGTATCAAAGAAAAGCCAATAGAAGAAAAGTTCAATATCCGGCAGTCACACGCTAAGCCAATCGTAAAAGAACTCTATGATTGGCTAATAAAGCACAAAGATAAAATCCTACCCAAAAGTAAACTTAGGGAGGCAATAAGCTACAGTCTAAATCAGTTTGATAAATTCCAATACTACCTTGAAGATGGTAGGTTATCCATTGATAATAATAGAGCCGAGCGGGCAATAAAACC
>JBKEHN010000114.1:0-10304 GCA_046710905.1 Colwellia sp. | reverse complement strand
TTGTTTTTATTTTCAAAATTACCGAGCACTATGGCACACGATAACCCTCTAACCAAAAGAGAACTTAAAGAAACGTTTAGACGTTTATTTCAAAGTAAGCAATGCTTTGAAATGTGTTGTAGCACAAGATTTTTATGTTGGTACACCAATTGTGTGTTGGACCTTTATTATACATTATGACATGACGGTTGTCGGCCTAACGGCCGCAGAAGCTCAAAGTTATAAGATAATTGCTATGAGCATATTTTTATGAAACCATTTTATCTGTACATTTATTTTTAGTTATATAAAATTAGGAAAAATGCTAATGTTACTGGCTTGTGGCGCTATAACATTTACTCTTGATACTATTCTTCTTGATGGGATTATTGGCCCTTATAGTTTAATTGGTATATCTGTATGCATGTTTATTATGTTTCCAACAATCTATGCTATTGCTTTAGAGGGAATGGGTGATGATGCAAGTTTAGTATCCACAGGGCAAGTTATAGTAATATTTGTCTATTGAGTTAGCTCTATTCATCAGCCTTTAAGAAATAATTGATAGTAAAATGCAATACTGTCTAACATTAGAATTAAAAAATGATTCTGATTTAATTAAGTAATATGAAGCTTATCATCAAGCAGGGAAAGTATGGCCTGAGGTAGTAAATAGCATTAGAGGTTCAGGTATTAATAACATGTCAATCTATCGATTAAATACGAGTTTAATCACGGTATTAGATGTAGATTAGTCTTTTGATTTTAATACTAAAGCTAATAATAGCCTTAATAATGTGAAAGTGTAGGAATGGGAGTTATTAATATAGACCTTTCAACGGGTAGAAGATGATCCAAAAAATAAAAATAAGTAGAACTTAATAGACCAAATATTTTTTTTGGATGAATAATAAATAGAGATCTTTTCCCATAAATTTTACGGCCAAAATTAGTTGGCTACAGTAGTCAAAAAATTAGTGTGTCGATATAATTTCATATATAAAATTATCTTTTTTAGACCGTTATTTAAGGTATACTTTTTTTAATTATATCGATTGTTAATTTAACAAACGCTATTGCAAGTAAGGTGCCATCCAAATGACTGAAAAAGTAAGCAAAAAGGATTCTAGCTCCGGAAAAAAGCAATATTCGGCCCCTGCTCTTGAAAAGGGCTTGGATTTACTCGAGCTATTATCTAGTGAAGTTGATGGATTAAATATTGCTGAGATTACTTCAATACTTGATAAGTCTGTTGGCGAGTTATTTAGGATGCTGGCTGTTCTAGAGCAACGAGGATATATTGAAACTTCAAAAGATAGTGATAAATATAGATTAACATTGAAGATGTTTAGTTTATCAAATAGATTTCCTCCGATAAAAAGATTAACTTCTTTAGCCAACCCATTAATGCGTCGGTTGTCATACACCATCGAACAATCTTGTCACTTGGTTATTTATTATGAGGGAAAAGGCCATGTTGTTGTTCAACAAGATTCACCCTCTACACGTATTTTTAGTGTTAGATTAGGGGCAGAAGCTGCACTTATGAATACATGTTCTGGTCACTTATTATTAGCTTTTTCAGATCTTGAAAAAAGAGAACTAATGCTTAATAGAATACCTAGCAATCATCCAAGACCTAATAAAAAAGCATTTCAAAGTATTATTGATAATGTTGTAAAGCAAGGTTTCGAAAGTATTGTTAGTGCACAAGCGCAAGGTGTTAAAGATATTGGTTATCCTGTTTTTGACGATACAGGTCAAATAGCAGCAGCGTTAGTTGTACCATTTATAGGCTTCCTAGATGGATCTCACTCCGCAGATACAGATTTAGTTCATGAAAACATTAAGTCTATTGCTGCCGAGATGTCTCGTTTGTTAGGCTTTGATATTTAGTCTGAATTACAAAACCACTCATAATTTTGATATTGATACGCATTACTGATTAGATTTATAGTGAGATAAGTAAACCTAATCAGTAATGTGTGTCGCTGAGTAAAGGTATAGTTCTAACTACCTTTACGTCAAAACTATTTATTCTAAAAAGAGCTTTTTAAGGCAGAAAGAGGGCCGAAGCGCCTTAGATTTAATACTCTAATTTTATGTGGACCTTAGTTGATTCTAATGTCTGCTATAGATACTGGGTAGATAATTATACGCAAAGTATTGAATAAGGTTTTAGGTATAAATTAATTGATATATTGACATTATATGTGGCAGTTTTAGGCTCACAAGTTTCAAGTACAGGTATAAGCCTAAGGTCAGATTTTAACTAATATCTGATATTTTCAGCTGCACAGAAATACTAAATTTTTTACATTAGCGATTTAATTTCACCTTGAATTTATTACTATAAATAGTCTATTTTACCAACACCGTGGTTATTCAGAATATTTTAATAATTAATAGGCGATCCTGTGAGTTTTTAGGAACCTTGAGATAAGAATGACTGAACTGCTATGGCTCACTAAATGTTAGGCTAAAGGCTGCTATACCATAGCCCAACAATTAGTATATTTAAATTATATTTTCATGTGATTAAATTTATTATAACTTTAATCTAATACAAACGGTTCAATCAGGCTTATCGGTTACCGCACCCGTTGAAGCAGAGCTTACCGTTTTGGCGTATTTTGCGAGTAACCCACGTGTATATTTTGGTACTGGTTGTTTCCAATTAGACTGCCTTTGAGTCATTTCTTGGTCACTAATATTAAGTGTCATTTCACGATTTTCTGTATCAATGGTAATACTGTCGCCATTTTTTACCAGCGCAATGGCACCACCTTCGTATGCTTCTGGCGTGATATGCCCTACAACAAAACCTCGACTGCCACCTGAAAAACGGCCATCGGTAATGAGTGCAACATCGTTACCTAACCCTTTACCCATAATAGCAGCGGTAGGGCTCAACATTTCTCGCATTCCAGGGCCCCCTCTGGGTCCTTCGTAGCGAATAACAACCACGTCACCAGCGACGACTTGTCCATCCATAATAGCGGCAAAACCTTGTTCTTCCGAGTCATATACTTTAGCTGTACCAGTAAAGCTTAAGCCTTCTTTACCTGTAATTTTTGAAACGGCACCTTCAGGTGCTAAATTGCCGCTGAGTATAACTAAGTGGCTGTCTTTTTTAATGGGTTTATCAAAAGGTAAAATAATAACCTGACCGTTCGGATAATCAGCAACCTCAGCCAAATTTTCGGCCATGGTTTTACCTGTTACGGTCAAACAATCACCATGAAACATCCCCGCATCTAATAACCGTTTCATCAAAGGCTGAATGCCACCAATTTCAATTAACTCAGACATTAAATACTGACCACTAGGACGTAAATCAGCAATCACTGGGGTTTTTGCACCAATGCGTACAAAGTCATCTAATGTCACTTCAACCCCAATCGTGTCGGCCATGGCAATTAAATGCAGTACCGCGTTAGTTGAGCCTCCTAAAGTAATGATCAGCGTGATGGCATTTTCAAATGCTTTTTTGGTCATAATATCTGAGGGTTTAATATCATGTTCAAGCAAGTGAACAATCGCTTCTCCTGCGTCTACACAGTCTTGTTTTTTCTGCTTTGAAATTGCATTTTGCGCAGAGCTATTGGGTAGGCTCATACCTAAAGCTTCAATCGCTGAGGCCAAGGTGTTTGCTGTATACATACCACCGCAAGAGCCTGGTCCAGGAATCGCTGTTTTTTCAATATGATCTAATTGAGTAATGGGAATGTCACCGTTTGCATAACTACCTACGGCCTCGAATACTGAAACGATATCCGTATGATTTTCACCAGGCATTATGGTGCCACCATAGATAAAAATAGAAGGCCGATTAAGACGTGCAAGTCCCATTAAACACCCTGGCATATTTTTATCACAACCCCCAATAGCAATAATACCGTCATGTCCCATCCCAGCCGAGACCGCCTCGATCGAATCGCAAATTACTTCACGTGATACCAAAGAATACTTCATACCTTCAGTGCCCATTGAAATACCATCCGAGATAGTGATGGTATTATAAATAACGCTTTTAGCACCAGCGCTATCAACACCTTTACCAACTTCTTCTGCAAGCTCATTGATATGCATATTACAGGGCGTTACCATTGACCAAGTTGAGGCAATACCTACCTGAGATTTTTTGAAATCTTCATCATTAAAACCAACAGCCCTTAACATAGAGCGACTAGGAGCTTGTGCTACACCGTCGACAATTTTTTGTGAATATTTACGCGGTTTATTTGTACTCATATCTGGATATTCCTTGTCAGTTTCAATAAATGCAAAATAGAACTGGTTGTTATTAACCTAACTTATATTAAACGTTTCTTTTACTTAGATTGAGAAGTCTAGCAAATGGCAGCCAACGAAGTCTGAGTTAACTCAATAAAAGCATTAGCATCTTCGCTAATACCTTTTATTTTAATGTGATCAGCAAAACCAAGTCGAGCGGTCATACATAGCCAAAAGACAGCACTAATTAAGCCCACAATTCGCCACGCGGTTGCTTTTGCCCACTTTAGCGCAAGCGTAATAGAAAGCACGTAAAATACGAAACCTGCTAATTTGGATGATGCCCAGCCATTAATGAAAGGGTACAAGTTAAGTGGATTTACTATGACCAAATATATAAATGTACAGATAAAAAGGCTATATAAAATATGTGGCCCAATTTTTAGTAATTTATGATTAATCTTTTCAGACCCTTTCATGGTTAACGCAAAGTTAATAATAAAAAAGATAAATGTCAGTGCAATTATTGTGAGATGGGTATGCTTTACTATTATGTACATATTGTTGGCTCCTAAAAATAATTATTCATTGTATAGTATGTTTAGGTTATTAAAAACCACACATATTGTGTTCCTTCAATCGATTAATGAAATTGTTGCAAATAGCGTTTTTGTAATTGTTTCCTATTAGCAATTAAGTTCTGAATTCTTGTTAATAGTTCATGTCGGTTGAAAGGTTTACTTAAATATTGATCAGCATTGAGTTTGAGGCCTGGTAATCTGCTTTTAAGAGCAGATCTTATGGTAAGTAATAGCACTGGAATATACCCGGTCATTTCGTTTTGTTTTAGCTATGTTAATACTTCAACACTATCTTTATAACGATTTCTGAAGAAATGACTAGCCAATTAGCTACTAGGTGGGAAGGGATAAAGATGATAAGGCCAGTTAAGGCTAGTACTAATTATCTACTAGGTATGTGCAATGGTTATTTCCACTAGGTGTTCGTTATTTATTATTATTTTAAGCCATTCAATCCTTTTAAATAATGCTCTTACTGTAATCTATATTAACGGTTTCCTTACATTAAGTTATTCAGGTCATCTATTATTTTATTAAAGCCGTTTTTACTGAATCGCTAAGGTAGCGTTAGTAATAAATTTAATCGTCTCAGTTTAGCTGGTATTTTTTGATGGTTTTTACTAATACCAAAAACTAAATAGTAATCGACAGGTGTAACAACGTCGGTATTGCTGTAAATTAGTTACTTATTTACTTATTTATACGAATCACCATGACACCAATCCGCTTGACTCAATATTCACACGGCGCAGGCTGTGGCTGTAAAATTTCGCCAGCCGTACTTGATGTGATGCTAAAATCATCACTGACTTTGCCTGAGAATAACGCACTTTTAGTGGGGAACACCACTAAAGATGATGCGGCTGTTTTTGATATTGGTAATAATCAAGCCGTAATATCTACCACTGATTTTTTTATGCCTATTGTCGATGACCCGACTGATTTTGGTAAAATTGCCGCTTGTAATGCCATCAGCGATGTTTATGCTATGGGCGGAAAGCCGATAATGGCGATAGCTATTTTGGGTTGGCCAGTCAATCTTTTAGCACCAGAAATAGCTCAGCAAGTACTTGATGGTGCTAGAGCTATTTGTGCCGAGGCTGGTATCCCGTTAGCGGGTGGTCATTCAATTGATGCGCCAGAGCCTATTTTTGGTTTGGCGGTTACCGGCTTAATTAATACTACTGATATCAAGCGAAATAATACTGCTGGTGTTGGTGATCTTTTATATTTAACTAAGCCGTTAGGTATTGGTATTTTAACCACGGCTGAAAAACAAGGGAAGTTATTACCTGAACATGCGCAATTAGCCCCACAAGTAATGAAAACTTTAAATACCATAGGACAAAAATTCGCAGCACTTGAGTCGGTTACTGCAATGACCGATGTGACTGGCTTTGCACTATTAGGACACCTTTTAGAAGTCTGTCAAGGCAGTGATGTTGCGGCTATAATCGATTTTAAGCAAGTACCAACGCTTGACTTTGTTGATGATTATATTGACCAAGGTTGTGTACCTGGTGGTTGTGAACGAAACTTTGCTAGCTATGGCGAACACGTCGGCCCGTTAAGCCCGAAACAAAAAATACTCCTGTGCGACCCTCAAACTAGTGGTGGTTTACTTGTTGCAGTAAAGCCAGCAGGTAAAAAAGATTTTGAAGCATTATGTCAGGAAAATGGCCTGAGCCTAGAACCTATTGGTGAGCTTGTGGCGACAGTAGCAAGCTCGCTAACAGTGAGTTTATTGTAATGGCCATAGATATTTCAGGAAATAATACTGCTGCAGAAGCTCCAATCATAGAGCGAGACGATAGCGCTAATTTTCGTAGCATCATTCGTAATAAAACCCCTTTAATGGATGTACGCGCCCCCATAGAGTTTGAAAAAGGGGCTTTTGAACAGTCGATTAATCAGCCATTAATGGACAATGATGAACGCGCCCAAGTGGGTCTTTGTTATAAAAATAAGGGGCAAGCAGCCGCTATCACTTTGGGTAATAAGCTTGTTTCAGGTGAGAATAAAGCAAACCGATTGGCGCAATGGCAAGACTTTGTCCGGGAAAATCCACAGGGTTATTTATATTGTTTTCGTGGCGGCCTACGTTCACAAACGGTGCAACGCTGGTTAAAAGAGTCTGGGATTAACTATCCACTGATTACCGGGGGCTATAAAGCATTTCGTCAGTTTTTGTTGAACGAAGTTGAGCAGCTAGCGTTACATCCATTAATTATTTTAGCCGGTAATACTGGCTGTGGAAAAACGCCTTTTCTAAGCCATTGCGCTAATAGTATAGATTTAGAAGGCGCGGCAGGGCACAGAGGTTCTAGTTTTGGTAGTTTTGTTACGGCACAATCAAACCAAATAACGTTTGAAAACAAACTAGCTGAGCAATACATTAGAGGTGATTATTCAATAGAACAACGATTGGTCTTAGAAGATGAAGGTAGGCAGATTGGTAGCGTTCATCTACCTGAAAGTTTACGACACGCTATGACATTAGCACCACTCGTGGTGATTGAAGAAAGCTTAGATTATCGACTTGAGCAAATATTTCAAGAATATATTATAAAAATGACCGCCCAATACCAAACGGCTTATGGCGCGGAACAAGGTTTTATCGCATTTAGCGAATATTTACAACACGGCTTATTCAAAGTACGAAAACGCCTTGGTACCGAACGTTATGGGCAATTAAAAGAAATACAGAGTGCAGCGCTAGTTAATCAGCAAAATGGTCAACAGCAGTATCACTTGGATTGGTTAAAACCCTTGCTTAGCGAATATTATGATCCTATGTATCAATATCAATTAGGACTAAAAGCTGAGAGAATTGTTTTTCAGGGTAATAATGCGGAATGTTTAGCTTTTTTAAACGAAAAGTAATACTAACTTAAACAACGTCAAAGCTAATTTTATTTGCCATACCACATGGGGTATCACTTGTTTTTTGTAAGAAATTAGCTTTTAATTTATTGATAAATAACCCCAAGACTAACGATCATTATTGTTGATAAGAAGGCACCGTATAGACATTTCTTGGCTCGGCTAAATATTCATTAGCTACTACACTTAATAAATTCTCAGGCTCAGTGCATCTAGTCGAAATTAACCATATAATACCGTATCACTGTGACTCTACGATTAAGGCCATGTTTAATGGTAGCGACTAATCCAAATTTTCTAACAGAACTTACTGAGCCAAGAGAAGCTCACCAGCACTTTAAAATATTTAAGCCTTATGGTTTTTTAAGTCAGTTTTTACCTGAAAAACGAAAGAAGAAACATCTAATAGGCGAGCTATTTAACTTTCCTGATAAAACGATGGCGATTGGGCGATTAGATCATGACTCCGAAGGATTACTGTTACTCACGACCGACGGTATGATTAGCTATAAAGTCAGAAGTAAAAGCATAGAAAAACAGTACTACGTACAAGTCGATGGAGTCATCACTGATAAAGCGATATCATTGCTAGAAAACGGAGTTGATATTAGTATTAATGGCACTACTTATTTAACGCTACCCTGTAAAGCTGTCAAACTAAACTACGAGCCTCGACTTCCTGTTCGTGGTCGTAAAATACGCGATCCTAAACATGGCCCTACGAGTTGGGTTTCTATCACGCTCTGTGAAGGAAAAAATCGTCAGATAAGAAAAATGACTGCGGCTGTAGGCTTTGCTACTTTAAGGCTGGTAAGGGTTAGGATTGGTGACATTCATATCGATAACATGATTGCTGGTGATGTTGTCACACTAACCAATTTTGATGGCACACTGAATCGCTAAGACTTAACCCGTAAAACTCATTCTTACTTTGGGCTGAAATAATCTGGACATAGAATTTGAAACCATAAAGTAGAGCAGTAGTTAACAACTATTAGCTACGTCTTTTATTATAGCGTGGATAGCTGTCATAACAGATTTTTTGTTATCTCAGGTATATCTTAAAGGATGGCTTATCATGTCATTATTCCTCACTGTTACTATACACTTATCAGTGTATTAGCTTTTATTTATATAATGGCACAAGACTTGTAATAAAAAATCATCGTATTAACGAAAATAAGATGATTATGGATATAAAAAGGCCTGCTGTGTAAAACCGCTTTATTAGTAGTTAATCAGCTTTTTAGTTAGCGTGTAGCGATAATTTATTTTTTATAATGAATTGTTTAGCAGGGTTTTATTACTATAAATAATTAAAAGAATAGACGATCAACGATGATGGACGTTATGAGCCATGATAGATGTTAGTTTTTGATACTCTTTGGTGACTTTAAAAGATAAGACAACCTCCAAGTAACTTAATAGAAAAAATTTAAAACCTTTTATTAATAGGATTTTTTTGCTTGAAAAAAACAACTATAATATAAAAATCGGATCTGAATCTTTGGTTGTTGATACATCTTCAACCTACATATAGTGAGAATTGTTCTATGAAAAAAATGTTGTTTGGTATTTTATTTTTATTAAGTCAAGTGAGTTTTGCTGAGGATGAAGTCAAAAAGTTACCACCATTAGATCCGGCGTATATCGGCGTTCATGGCATGGTTTTAGTAACTCAGGGGTCGAGTATTTATGCGTCTTATTTACCGTTTTACAATAAGCCTCATAACGTTCAACTACTCTATAAATTAGAGAATAAGAATTTAGCAGTATTACAAACGGTCAGAGACAGTTCACTCATTACTATTAAGTCCAAGCCATTTAATTTACAACGTTTAATGCGTGGTGAGAAAATAGTTATACAGGCAGATTTATATGCTGGACATTTTGAGCGTGGTGGTATGTTAGTTTATAAAAATATTTCATTGTCTTTCGATAAAAAGCTCTACGTGCGTACTTTTGATGACATTAAGCCTTCAAGTACAAAGCAAGAGTATGATGTTGTTTCATTGAGTGAAAATTATAATATGTATATTCATAGAATTCAGCAAGCGCCTAGTTTTGATCATATATTGGGTGTTGATTTAGAAGCCGGTTGTTTAGCGCGCTTTACGACATCATCTGCGGTACCCAAAGAAGCTGAACTTCAATATAAGTTTCTAAATTGTGGCACGATTAAACCTTTATATTTTGAAACAGAAGATTTTCAGACTGTCATCTCTCAATAAATATTTTAGCCACAAGCGACACAATGTTATTATGAGTGTTAATATTCTGTGTAACTGAATCGAGTTAGCATCTTTATGGTCTAATTCGGTTAACGTATCTTAAAATATTTTATAATTACCTATCTTATTGAATTTATAGTTAATTAGATAACTAATCTATGACTAATCCAAAACTAAGCTATCACTAATTTTATGAACGCAAACTCTCTAATAATCCTCGATTTTGAAACAACAGGGCTTTCACCTAATAATGGCGACAGAGCCATCGAAATAGGTGCGATAAAACTTGAAAATGGTGTGGTAACTGATCGTTTTCAAGAGTTAATGTATCCAGGACGACCAGTCAGTCACTTTATTGCCGATTACACGGGTATTACTAATGAAATGTTAAGTA
>JBKEHN010000113.1:0-10442 GCA_046710905.1 Colwellia sp. | reverse complement strand
GTGCATTAATGCGAGTATTGATCATACAATCTTGTATTGTGCCAGTTAATGTAAAATAAGCGCTGTCTAATGTATAAAAAGCCCTAGTATGATAATATCGCCTTAAATTATGCCGCTGTAAATATAATTATACCCGTTCTACTTGAAGATGCAGGATTCAGCTGGAATTATAAACGCCTTTAGGCAAGGTATTGATTGAAGATAATAGTTATTCTATTGTCGAAATCAATAACGAAGTATAAAGCGTTTATAAACCAGCCCTTTGGGGAGAACTGAGTAAACCATACTGGTCGTTACATTTGTTTTTAAGGGAGTCACCCTCAAAACAAATGTGCCTTGATTATGATTCGCTCAGGTTTACTGAAACGAGCATCTTCAAGTGGAGCGGGTATATATTAAAAGTTAAGCTGGTAACTATGTATATACACTAGGATTATCTATGAAAGCACCTTTATATGACGACATTCTTGGCATTTGTCAAGAAATTGCTAATGCGTCAAACACAGACAATGATGAATTAAGACTTGCCAGTTGTAAGAAATTACAAGTGCTTTGTGCGACAAATCAAGATTCACCAAAAGATCACCCGCTACAATGGGAAGCACTTGCTGACTTTACTGAAGACGGTGAGCAAGCAATGGATATTTATGAAGTTGCCTTAGCCACTGCAGAAAAATTAGCCTTACCAATTTTTACCGCCTCTGCTTATTTAGCCATGGCGCAGCGTCAAGTTGAATTTGAAGAAAAAGAGCAGGCACTTGTTTTTGCAACTAAAGCTAACGAAGTAGCACAAACTATTGATAATGAAGAATTAAAGACTGAAGTCACTGATTTTTTAGCGAAATTATCACAAGATTAAAACCTGTTTTTTATCGAGAAAACCATGTCCGAAAGTTACTTAGTTATTGAATTAAACCATCAACCTGTTGAGTTATGTAAGCTACTAAAAATAGCAAACTTGGTCAGTGGTGGCGGTGAAGCAAAAGTCGTTATCAGTGAAGGTTATGTTTTACTCAATGGTGAGGTTGAATACCAAAAGCGTAAAAAGGTTTACCATGAAGATGTGGTTGAGTTTAATGGTGAAGTAGTACAGTTACTCATCAATGAAGAACTCGCTGAAACAGAAGCGACTAAAGATTTAGACGAAAAGGTTAATAACCCTGTGAGTAACGCTGCTAACGACGCTCCAAAGACTAAAACAGCACAGAAAAAAGCTAAGTCTAAGAAAAACGCCGCAAAAAAAGCTAAAAGTGATTTTATAGCTCAGCCACAAGATATTGAAATAGTTAAAGTACCAAGAAAAAGAAAACCTATTTCATTTTAATAAACTAAATTGATCATTTAAAAAGTGATGAATGGACGTTAATGAAAGCTATGTTCAGCTAATCATTAACGTTCAATAAAAGACTTAATAATAGCTTTAAAGCACTTTTTCCCAAAACATGGCTTTGCCCGTTTTTTCATTTAGTTCATAACCAGTAAAGCCTAATTTTTTATAAGCATTTTGTGCTACTGTATTGCCTTCTAATACCTCAAGCGTTAATTTACAGTAACCACGTTCACGTGATATTTCCTCTACTGCAATAAATAATTTTTGGCTTAAGCCTAAACCTCGATATTCTTTTAATACGCCACAATCATGGATATTAAGTAATGGTTTACATTTAAACGTAGAAAAACCTTCCACACAATTAAGTATGCCCGCAGCTTTACCATCAACATAACAAAGTAATGTTAAAAAATCATGTCGCTTTGCGATAGTAGCAACTAAGTTCTGTTGAACGTTTTTAGTTAGTGCAGTTCCACCGCCCATAGGATCAAGTGCGTATGCATTTAACAACATCACTAAATCTTTACCGTGTTGCTCATTATGGTAATCTGCTTGAATTAAACTTATTTGCACGTCAGTTCCTTTTTACTTTCTGATTGAGCCCACTATACTCTTTAAATGAATAAAATAAAATTTTTGTGCCAATACCCAGACTCGAATAGCACCAAGCAACAAACCTTTTGCTGTCAAGGTGAAGCTGATAGTTCTGGCTTTTATTTTTGGCATAATAAAGATATGGATAAATTCGTACAGAATATTAAATAGCGTTTAAAAAGCTATGGCCAAGACGGTGGCATGTTACGGGGTATTATACTAGCCAAAGCCTAGCTCCAGGGCTTAGGTCTAGTCAATTATGATAAAAAATGGCTTATAACTTCTCTTATGCTGATTTCTATTATGCTAATCTTAACAATACTCATCTATTTAATATAAACCTTCGACACGTCAGTCTAATGAAAGCAGACTTACCTGATACTAACCTTAACTGTACCAATTTAGACGATATCAATATGTTAGGGATAAAGTGGACAGGTAGTAAATTTATAAATGTTAAAAAAGGTAGAAAATAAAATAGGAACATTCAGCTAAATCAGTATTAAAAGTTAAAGTTTAGCAAGCAAATATTAATTTTTTAGAGCAATCCGAAGAGAGTTATGTAAACACGCTGAACACGGAGATATATTTATCTTCTCAGGTGACTTTATTCAAAAAGAACTCCTAATGCGCCATTTATAATTACCGCGTTATAACCTCAAAAGTACTTTATCAAAACTCATTGATATATTCTGTAGTTATGGTGAAGCGCCACTGCGTATCATAGGTCTTTTTCTAGCGATTATTCAAGCTGCTACTGGCTTAAGTGTTGGCGGCAATATTTAAGCGTTTACTACGGAGAAAACCCTAAACGAAAATATATCCTTATTGTTTTCATCATTTTATTACTCTGTAGTAACATTTACTACCCTAGGTTATGGCTATTTTACTCCAGTAGGTCTCTGTCGTGCAATTACCGCGATAGAAGCCTTTACCGGTAGTTTTACTATTGCTCTCTTTGTGGTAGTTTTCGTGAAAAAAATGACACGGTAAATATTTGAATGCCCATATAGTTACTTTTGATGTAACTAAGTCAGAAATATTACATATATTACTTTTTCATAAGCTAAGCCCCTGATAGAATGTCGGCAATTATATCCCCCCTATTTTACGGAAACCTTTAACATGCGTACCAGTCAATACTTACTGTCTACTCTTAAAGAAACCCCTGCTAGCGCAGAAGTGATCAGCCATCAGTTAATGTTACGAGCAGGCCTTGTGCGTAATCTTGCTTCTGGTTTATATACTTGGCTACCAACCGGTTTACGCGTTTTGAAAAAAGTTGAAAATATTGTTCGTGAAGAAATGCAGCGTGCTGGTGCTAATGAAATATTAATGCCCATGGTACAACCTGCAGATTTATGGGAAGAGTCTGGCAGACTAGCTGACTATGGTCCTGAGTTATTACGATTAAGCGATCGCCATAAGCGACCTTTTGTTTTAGGCCCAACCCATGAAGAGGTCGTGACCAAATTAGTTGCTAATGAACTAAGTAGCTACAAACAGTTACCGTTAAATGTATTCCAAATTCAAAACAAATTCCGTGATGAAATACGCCCTCGTTTTGGCGTGATGCGTGGCCGTGAATTCTTAATGAAAGATGCTTATTCTTTTCATTTAGAAGACCAATGTTTAGAAAAAACCTATCAAATTATGTTTGATACCTATTGTCGTATCTTCGAACGTCTTGAATTGAATTTCCGTCCAGTTCTAGCCGATACAGGTTCCATTGGTGGTGAAAGGTCTCATGAGTTTCATGTACTCGCTGATTCAGGCGAAGATGATATTGCTTTTAGTGATACCAGTGATTTTGCAGCCAACGTTGAAAAAGCTGAAGCATTAGCTCCAGCAATTGAACGCCGTGAGCCGACTAAAGAGTTCGAAACAGTAGAATTAAAACTTGAGCGTTTAATAAAAACCTTAGAGCTAGATTTAAAAACTACCGTTAAAACACACTTAGTGCTTGCCTCAAATAACGGAGGTGAAGCAGAAAAATTAGTAGCTTTAGTACTCCGCGGCGATCATCAACTTAATGAAGTTAAAATTGACAACTTAGCAGAAGTTGCTTCACCGTTAACATTCGCCACTGAGCAACAAGTATCCGCTGTTGCTAACTGCCATAGTACCTCATTAGGCCCTAAAGGCTTAGCTATTGAAGTGATTGTAGATCGAAGTGCTGCTCAGTTAAGTGATTTTGTCTGTGGTGCTAACATAAATAACCATTCTTTTACCGGCGTTAACTGGGAACGAGATTGTGGAGAGATCAACATTCAAGATATCCGTAATGTTGTTGCTGGCGATCCAAGCCCATGTGGTCAAGGTAATATCGAAATAAAGCGTGGTATCGAAGTTGGTCATATTTTCCAGTTAGGTCCTAAGTATGCACAAGCGATGAACTGCTCGGTACTCAATGAAGGTGGTAAAAACCAAACATTAACTATGGGTTGTTACGGTATTGGTGTTTCTCGTATTGTTGCTGCTGCTATAGAGCAAAATCATGATGAAAATGGTATCAAATGGCCTAAAGCGATTGCACCATTTCAAGTAGCGATTGTACCAATGAATATGGCAAAGTCGGCTCGCGTTAAAGAAACAGCTGACACCTTATATGAATCATTGCTTCAAGCGGGTGTTGAAGTATTGTTTGATGATAGAAAAGAACGTCCAGGTGTCATGTTTGCCGATCATGAATTAATGGGCACACCATTATTAGTCATCATTGGTGAACGTAATTTAGATGCCCAACAGGTTGAACTTAAAAACCGTATTACTGGTGAAAAATCATTAATCGCTATTAATGAAGTAATGTCTTTATTTAAATAAATTATATGAGTAGTTATACCAAAAAGATTAGGGTCTATTGATCTTTCGAGATTGTTTTTTGCCGCTATTTGTTAGGTATTTATACAAAGTAGAGCCTTGGTAATGTGCTTATTCCACATAAAAAGCCGATAACGCGATAAAAATGGCCATAAAACGCTGTTATCTCCGACAAAATTTAATCGCGAAAGATCAACAGGCACTAGTTAACTGCGTAAAATAAAAAGGAGCTTAGGCTCCTTTTTTTTGTTTGGGATTTATTAATCTCAATCACGTCTATGTTAATACCTTCCCTTTATTAAGCTTACTCACGTATTGTATTTGAGCTTATTGCTGAGTTAATAGTTTACAATATTTTAACGTATTAGGTAGTCGAATCTTGTTAAGCATACACTCATTACTTCGATATACCTTTTCTCAAAAGAAACAAAAAATTTATCATTAAAAAAAGCCAAGATAAGGCTTTCAAAACAGCGTATTATTGGCAACAATGAGACGTCCACTTTTCTCTCTATTTAACTAAGAAGTTACCAACTCATGAAAGCTATTACCAAGTCATCTAAATTAGATAATGTTTGTTACGATATTAGAGGACAAATAGCTGATGAGGCCAAGCGCCTTGAAGATGAAGGCCACAAAATACTGAAGCTGAATATTGGTAATCCTGCTCCTTTTGGCTTTCAAGCCCCTGATGATATTCTAAAAGATGTTATCCATAACTTACCTAGTTCACAGGGTTACTCTGAATCTCAAGGTATTTATTCAGCCAGAGTTGCTGTAATGCAATATTTTCAACAGCAAGGTATTAAGGATGTTATGGTCGATGATATTTTTATTGGTAATGGAGTCAGTGAGTTAATTGTTATGGCAATGCAAGCATTGCTTGATAATGGCGATGAAGTATTAATACCTTCTCCTGATTATCCATTGTGGACTGCTGCGGTAGCATTATCAGGCGGTAAGCCTGTGCACTATCGCTGTGATGATGAAAACCATTGGTTTCCAGACTTAGCGGATATGGCAAGTAAAATTACTAAAAAAACTAAAGCCATTGTAATAATCAACCCTAATAATCCAACTGGTGCGGTTTATTCAGAAGAAATACTGCAAGGTATAATTGCCCTGGCAAGAAAACATGGGCTAATAATTTATAGCGATGAGATCTACGATAAAATTCTTTATGATGAAGCTAAACATGTCCCAACGGCAAAATTAGCAACTGATGTATTTATCATTACACTGGGTGGATTATCAAAAAATTATCGTATTGCCGGATTTAGGTCCGGTTGGATGGTTATTTCTGGTCCTAAGCTACACGCAGAAGATTATATTAAGGGTATTACCTTACTGTCATCGATGAGAATGTGTGCGAATGTGCCGAGTCAACACGCTATACAGACAGCTTTAGGCGGTTACCAAAGTATTAATGAATTAATTCGTGATGACGGTCGGTTAATTAAGCAACGCAATATTGCTTACAAAATGATTAATGATATCGATGGTTTATCATGTAATCCTGCGATGGGTGCTTTATATCTCTTTATTAAAGTAGATAATAAAAAATTCAACATCACCGACGATGAACGTATGATTTTAGACTTACTAAAACAAGAAAAAATACTATTAGTTCATGGCCGAGCGTTTAATATTAAAGAAAATAACTACTTTCGATTAGTATTTTTACCTCATGTTGATGAATTAATTCCTGCTCTTGAAAAACTAAAATTATTTTTTGCAACTTATAAACAAATTGATGCCAGTTAGATGCTTAAATACTAGGGTTAGTTTTTAATAAATAGTAGAGAACTTAAATAAGCTTTTTAAAGGCATCAAGAGTGCGCTAAATGATAATTACTCTCTATGCAGGTATGCTTGCATAGACAGTAGTGACTATTTTATTCGCGCTCAAATAAGTTTTCTCTTTATTATCATTGATATCAAATTCTTTGATGACCTTTGCTTCAGGTGCTGAGCCAGCCTGTCCTGTTCTTAATACTAAGCGAATTGATTGATTTTTATACTTTTCTTATCCACTCAACAAGAACTAACCCTGGATGATAGGTTTCCATGACAACATCAACAAATATCATGCAAACAGAATTATTCTTTAGCTTCTTTACGAGAAAATGCAGAAACTATTTCCAGTTATCTATGCTCTATTTCAGCATCGGCAAGCACGAGCTTAGTTATTGATGACCAGACTTATCGTCATCGATAACTAAATTACGCTAGAACTTATCAGCTTTACTTTGCATATCGTTAATTGCTTCTTCGATTTCGTCTTGAAAAATAAAGTGACTCATTAATGTCTATTGTGTTATTTAAACCATAATATTAATGTAATTCAGAAATACTAAATTACTAGGAATATTACAAAATAGTCTCTTGAGTCTTCTCAGTATAACTTACTTAATATGAAATAAAAAAACGGCTCTAAGCCGTTTTTTATGGTCAGTAAATTTAAATTTTAACGATTAAAACTTATTTACTACTTGTAGTACTACTTCGTTTATCATTGCTAAAGGGTCTTCACTATTTTCAGAGGTTAAACGCTTAGTAGCCCAGCCATGCCATACCGGTTGGTGAGTTTTAACATCATAAATATCAATAGCTAACTTGCCTTCAGTATATTGTCTAACGCTCGTCTGTGTAGCCATAGACATACTACCATAATAGTCTCGACCACCATAATAGCCTCGTCCCCAGCCAAAACCTGAATTATACGTTGCTGGGTAGCTATTCACTTTAATTTTATCACGGCTACCAACAGTGTAAGAAATAGCAAAATCAGCATTTTCAGGATCGTCTACTAATTGGTAACCTTTAGCCATAAAAGCCTGCTCAATACTACTATCGACGCGCTCTTTCATTACCGGATTAATATCAACAGGTGCAGCCATTATCTTTGCGTTAGTTAGCCAAGCAAAGGTTTTATAGTGAACTGTTTCAATCTCGGTATTTCTGTCAAAATCTACTTTAGCTGAATGTGTTGCACAACCTGCGGTAAAAGCAATTAAAGTGGTAATTATCAATAATTTAATTGGGGTCATATTTATTCCATTTATTGTAGTAAGACCAATATCATAAGTCTTGGTCTGCGGTATAACATTAGCATTAATATAAATCATAACGTTTCACTAATACAGAAAAAATAGTGATTTAAATTGTAATCAGTGACAAAAAAATCATGTATGCTCGTCCCTCTTAAAGATACCGGATTTAGCTAGCGTTAGAAACACCTTTAGGTGGGCCATTGATTGAAGATAATAGTTATTCTATTCAACCAATTACCTAGTATAAATCGTTTTTAAACAAGCACATTGGTGAGGGCTGAGAAAATCACACTCCACGTTACATTTCTAGCTAAGGAAATAACCCTTAATAAAAAATGTACCTTGATTACCGCTCACTTAGACTTCCTGAAACAAGCATATTTAAGTAGAGCAGGTATAAGGCTAAAGTTCATGTAAATAAAATAGTAGCTAGTACTTTCGATAAAATAACACAACATACTTTTTTAACTGTTTTGTATATATTGATTGACACAAGCAGTGAAAGTATTTAAAAATAGTGATAATTAAATTATTTAAGTTTTTGTAACCTGTATGAGTTTTAAAACAACTGTAGTCAATGTCGTCCTCTTAGTCGTAGTGGTACTTTTACCACTAGCGGGGATACCTTGTGCTTAGTAAAAAAAATTAAGTAATAATATCAAGAAACCCTCGCTCTGTATAAGGCCGAGGGTTTTTTATTATCTCAATATTTATTTATACCAACACTAAATCTTTAAAGAATCAGGATGAGCGCATGACAACAGAGCTTTTTACCGGTGCCGAAATGGTAGTAAAATCACTATCAGCACTTAAGGTTAAATATATTTTCGGATACCCGGGCGGATCCGTTTTAGATATTTACGACGCTATATTTCAACAAGATGAAATAGAGCATATTTTAGTACGTCATGAGCAAGCTGCGACTCATATGGCAGATGGCTATTCTAGAGCAACAGGTGAGGTTGGTGTGGTACTAGCTACTTCGGGGCCTGGCGCAACTAATTGTGTGACAGGTATAGCAACAGCTTACATGGATTCAATTCCTATGGTTGTGCTTGCTGGTCAAGTTGCCACGTCACTTATCGGTAACGATGCATTTCAAGAAACCGATATCATTGGTTGTACTCGACCTATTATCAAACATAGTTTTAGCTGTCGAAGTTTAGCAGATATTCCTGATGCTATCTCTAAAGCTTTTTATATAGCGAGTACTGGTAGACCTGGTCCTGTGGTAATCGAACTTCCTAAAGATATCTTGATCCCACAAAACAAAGGGCCATTTAATATTGATACTGATGTTAAAATACGCTCATACAACCCTAATATTAACGGTCATCCTAAGCAAATAAAAAAAGCAGCACAAGCTATTACTGACGCAAAAAAACTTGTTGTTTATTCTGGTGGTGGTGTCATTTTATCTGATGCTGCCGAATTACTAACCACTTTAGTTGAAAAATTAAAGGCTCCTATTACTAATACGTTAATGGGCCTTGGTGGTATTTCAGGAATACACAAACAGTTTATTGGTATGCTCGGGATGCACGGTAGTTTAGAAGCAAATAAGAGTATGGCAAATGCTGATGTTATCTTAGCACTCGGTGCTCGCTTTGATGACAGGGTTACTAATAATGTCGAGAAATTTTGTCCTAATGCCACGATTATACATGTTGATATTGACCCTACGTCGATCTCAAAAACGATTAATGCACATATTCCGGTTGTTGGCTTAGTTGCTGTGGTAATGCAACAGTTATTAGATGAGTTAAGTGAGATTAACTACTCTCCTGATGAAGCGGCATTAACTCAATGGTGGCAGCAAATAAACTTATGGCGCAGTGTAAAAAGCATGAGCTATGAGCAAGTTAAAAATGAAAAAATAAAACCACAGCGTGTTGTTGAAGCCTTATATAAAATAACCCAAGGTGATGCATACGTTTGCTCTGATGTTGGTCAACATCAAATGTTTGCCGCACAACATTATCCTTTTGATAAACCACGCCGCTGGATCAACTCAGGGGGTGCTGGCACTATGGGTTTTGGCCTACCTGCCGCGATGGGCGTTAAATTAGCCTTTCCAGACAAACATGTTATTTGTATAACTGGTGATGGCTCTATTCAAATGAATATTCAAGAACTTTCTACCTGCTCACAATATAAATTACCCGTGGTCATTGTTACCTTAAATAACCGCTCTCTTGGTATGGTGCGCCAATGGCAGGATATGGTTTATGATGGTCGCCATGCTTCTTCATATATGGAGTCCTTACCTGATTTTGTTAAAATCGCCGAAGCTTATGGTCATGTTGGTATTAAAATTGATCACTTAGATGAGCTAGAAGAAAAACTGACACAAGCTTTTAATATCAAAGACCAGTTAGTTTTTGTCGATGTATTAGTTGACGAGAAAGAACATGTTTACCCTATGCAAATACGTACCGGCGCAATTGATGAAATGTGGCTGAAAAAAGGAGTTAAAGCATAATGCGTAGATTTTTAGCTATGTTAGTTATGCTGACGAAGAACGAGCCCAGTTCATTCACCAATGCTTTTAACGACTCCATATTGACAAAAGAATACCTGCATAGTAACGGAGAAAATCATAATGCGTAGAATTTTAGCTATATTAATGGAGAACGAACCTGGCT
>JBKEHN010000112.1:0-10466 GCA_046710905.1 Colwellia sp. | reverse complement strand
TATTTTTATTATTTTTATTATTTTGACGCTAAATTTCAGTGGGAATATAAACTTACTCTGTGGTGTTAGTATAAGTAATATCAAGTGAAATTAGCATAAGTAAACAACCATGATTAGAAAAATCGATGATATAGAACTTACTTTTATTCGTTAATAAGTCTTTTTCCAAGGTTTTAACTCAGTATCAGCTTTATTATATTTGTTACGATCAGCATTGGTGGTAGAAAACTCATTATCTTCATTATAAAAGTCTAATAACTTAGGCTGTTCTTTATCTATGATACTTTCGCAAGCTTCTTCAGTATCAGGATTCTAGTTATTTGGCCGATATCAATAAATATTATTAACAGCTAAATCAAAATGAGCAGTGTGTAGAACCAGCCACGCTAGAACCAATTTAAATAAATGATAGAGGTATCTTCCATAGCACCGAGAATCAGCTGACGCAGGAGCTGTTAACTTCCAGCATTTGATATATTCTTTAAAATAAAGATCAAACAGCTCACGATTAATAATGAGTACTTGCTTAGTACTTTTCATCTAACTGATAAGCTTAGTCGCATGACCACGGCGAGATAGATAATCTTTTTCCCATGATTGTTAAGCAAGGAATTATAAAAAGGTATTTAATCCTTATCCATGCATGTCTATTGACGCTCACCAGATTATTCATAAGGAGACTAGTTGTAACCCTCCTTATGAATAATAACACTAACTAAACCATATTTAGGACGAGGAACATTGTAACTGATCATTGGATAATCCATAACGCTCACTGGGCTGTTAACTGAAATGGAAACAGGATAAGGGCTATATTTATTGTATTGCTCCACTATATGGATTATAGCTTTAGTTAAATATTTTATAATTTTCTAAAGTATAGTTGGACACGCTTTTAACGTTCTACACAATACTCATCTGGGATGTATAATATAATTAGAAACACCTTGTTGCTCGTAAAATAAAATTTGCAATAAAAAGTAGCATTAATAAAATTATCTTAGGATGAGTTTAAATGATCTTGAGCAGATTATACCTTGGTACAGTTATTACAACGACCGTGTGCTTCAACTATTTGATGACTGATAGTAAAGCCATTAGCGTCTGCCATAGTACGTAGAGCTAAATCAAAATTATTAGACTGTATTTCTTCAACATGGCCGCACTCATCGCAAATTAATAGTTGCACAGGGTGGTTACATTCACCAAAGTGGTGACACATGATAAAGGCATTAATCGATTCTATTTTATGGACAAATCCTTGCTTAGACAAAAAATCTAAAGCACGATAAATGGTGGCCGGTTTTGCAGCAGCATCTAATTCTTTTAACTCAGCCAATAAATCATAGGCGCCAACAGCCCCTTGACGATTAGCCAACAATAAAAATACTTGTTCTCTAACTTTAGTAAAACGCGCGCCTTTTTTTTGGCAAACGAATTGTGCTTGTTGTAATAAAGATTCTGCCGTCATGGTGCTATTCGGTTATTTGTTGTCTAAAAGCGGATGTTTTCCAGTGTATCATAGCTCTTTATCCGCGAGTAAATATTTTTAGCTTAGCTGAATCATATAGCCAGTATGACTTGGTAGCTAAAAGCTAAAAGGGTAGTTATAAATTATTCGCCATTTATTTAATCTTACATTATAATGGGGTAAATTTGCTAAAAGACAGCGCTGTCTTTTGATGTTGTTTGATGATAAATTTTGGTAAGAAATTAACATGACTCGCTATCTCGCCCTCGATGCTTTTAGAGGCATTACTATCGCTTTAATGATTTTAGTGAATACGCCAGGAACATGGTCGCATGTCTATACCCCTTTATTACACGCAGAGTGGAATGGCGCAACACCCACTGATTTAGTTTTCCCATTCTTTTTATTCATTATTGGCTCAGCTATGTTTTTTTCCTTTAAGAAAAGTAACTTCGCTAACAGCCCAGAGCAATTTAAAAAAATAATTAAACGTGGTTTTACCATGTTTTTTATTGGCTTTATGCTCAATGTTATTCCTTTTACCACCAATATTGACGATTGGCGAATTATGGGGGTTTTACAACGTATAGGTATTGCTTACGCGGTAGCGGCATGTTTAGTTCTATTACTTAACCGTACTGGTATATTTATTACGTCAACTGTTATTTTGTTAGCCTATTGGGTATTACTGCTTAGCGTTGGAGAAGGTGCTTTAACTCTCGATGGTAATATTATTCGTCAGTTTGATTTAGCCGTAATTGGTGCTAATCATATGTATAGCATGCGTGGTGTTGCTTTTGAGCCAGAAGGGTTATTAAGTACTATTCCAGCCATAGTGAATATGTTGCTTGGTTTTGAATTAACACGTTATTTAATCAGCATTAAAGATAAAAAAAGTAGTGTTATTAAGCTAACCATTATTGGCGGTTTAGCGATTGGCTTTGGTATACTATGGAGTTTAGTATTACCCATTAACAAGTCGTTATGGACACCGTCTTACGTCATTTACACTACAGGTTTTGCTTGCCTATTACTAGCAGCCTTTATCTGGTTAATTGATATCATGAAGCAAGTAAAGTTGGCAGAGCCTTTATTGGTTTATGGTACTAATCCACTTTTTGTTTATGTGTTGTCATTTTTAGTGGTAACAGTGTACTTAAATATTAATATTGGTGATGTTTCTATGTATGCTTGGTTATATCAACAACTAAGTGAAGTGTTTACACCTAAATTAGCTTCCTTCATTTTTGCTTTTTCACATGTAGGATTTTTTTGGTATGTATCGTTAAAACTGTATCAACGAAAAATATTTATCAAAATATAAGAGTATTGTTTTTGTTTTAATATTAATTCCTTAACCTTAATTTTTTGTTAAAATTAAAATTAAAGTTAAGGTCTGAAAAGACTGTCAACAAGCCCTATTTTTGCTATGCTTATCTTATGATTTTTAATCATGAAGTAGCATAATATAGGAGTGTTTTTTACGAGTGAATAAAGCTAAACTCAGCCAAGATGAAAACTTGTCTTTTAAAGTTAGTCATCAGTTATTACCTCAAGACTATCAACGTATTGATCTATACTTCTCTCTGCCTGTTGAAATGGGTATAAACCCCAGTACCCTCAACGAAGAAGAATTTTTCCACTCGAATATTAAAACCCATAGCGCATACTACGCTGACCAATTACATTTGCCATTAGTGAGAAGTCGTTTTATAAGCCAAAATAAAGGTGAGCAAAGTGACTATCGATTAAACCTTAATTTGTATTCTTATCAAGTTAAAAAAGCACTTGATGCTGATATCAAACAAACATTAAAGCTAAAAACGGTAGAAGATTTTTATCCCGCAGCGATTGAATTAGCCGAGCACACCTTCTCGCTAACCAAAAAATTAAGACGTTATACGCCTTCTGATAAAAAGCTGAACTCATTCTTTGAAAATGCGGATAATTATTTAAGTTGGCACATAGAGCAGTCCTTTTTAAAATTACTGACAACGGGTCCAAAAAGTGCGGAATTTACCGTTGAAAGAGAACTACTGTTAAGTTTATGTCGCAGTGAAAATGCTTATCGTATCGATAATAAATATAACTCACAAGTTACCCTTGATGATGCTAACCGTATTACTAATAAAATGCGGCTATTACAGCGATTAATAGAATACGGAGTGGTCTTTCAACAGAAAACGCGCTATTTAAATGTTAATTTGAAACGTTTTGTACGTGGTATCGTTACGGCAATCATCATGGCTTTTGTTATGCTACTAGTACTAAATGCGCGTACTAATTTTACCGAAGTTACGCTTGCTTTAGTCGCTTTCTTAGGGCTTATTTACGGCTTACGAGAAACTTTTAAAGAAGACTTAACCAGCTTAATATGGCGAAAAATACAAAAAGGTCGACCTAAGTGGCAAAATCTATTTACCAACAGTGTGACTAAAAAACGTGTTTTGAGCCAAATTCTATGGCTTGAATATATCAAGAGCAAAGATTTACCAAAAACAGTCAACGCTATGTTTCAACGACGCCGACAGCAAAATAAACAGGATGCCCAATTATTGCATTTTCGCTGTGATAATAAGGTTATGGCTAAAGCCTTTTTGCCTGGTTATGATGAAATTCAGCAGCAGACATTTTTCAACTTAACCCCCTTTGTGCGCTTTTTAAAAAAAGGGGCTGGTCGATTATATAGCTTGGAAGGGCAAAAAATATCAAGCCAAGGGGTAGAACGACGCTATCAAATTAACCTTATTTTACGTCATGTTTGTCAAGGTGAAGAATCCTTACAGCGTTTTAAAATCACTTTAAATCGCTCAGAAATAGTCAATATTGAACCAATAAAATAGCTGCATCACTTAAATAAAAGATAACTGCAACCTGTTGTCCCCTACGCAAGTTAATATCACTTAGTTATTGCTTGCTTTTTTTGAGTGTTTTCCCTACAATATCTCTCCTTAATTCAGCCTGAACTTTTGTTCCTTGTCTCAACTGGTGTTGGCTGAGCCAGATTATGAGACTACAACCGTAAGGAGCTCGTAATGCGTCATTACGAAATCGTATTTATGGTTCACCCTGATCAGAGTGAACAAGTGTCTGGTATGATCCAGCGCTACACCGACTTGATCAATGCTGCTGAAGGCAAAATCCACCGTCTAGAAGACTGGGGCCGTCGCCAATTAGCATACCCAATCAATAAACTACATAAAGCACACTATGTTCTTATGAACATTGAAGCGCCACAAGTAGTTATTGATGAGCTTGAAACTGCTTTCCGTTATAACGATGTTGTTATCCGTAACATGATTATGCGTACTAAAGATGCAGTAACTGAAGCATCGCCAATGGCTGCTGCTAAAGAAGAGCGTCGTGACGATCGCCGTGAAGTTAAGAAAGATGTTGCTGCTGCGCCAGTTGAAGCTAAAGAAGACTCTGTTGAAGAGAAATCTGAAGAAGCTGCTAGCGAAGAATAGTCATCTGTGATTGTCTCGCAAGAGAATTGCCTAGTGTTGATCGGCGAAGTGGTGAGAACTCCCAAGCAGTCAACCAGCCCTGCAGGTATTAGTCATAGTCAGTTTTCAATAGACCATAAGTCTATACAAAATGAAGCTGGTATGAATCGACAAGCTTTTGTCCGGATACAAGTAGTTGCTACAGGTGATTTATCACACTTAACTCGTGAATTAGTTGCGGGTACGGTAATAAAAGTGACAGGTTTTATAAATCGTCACGAAACTAGAAACGGGAATCCGCTTTTAGCATTACATGCCCAGCAAATTGAAATGATTAATTAGGCTTTATTAACTAACGAAATCGTTAATTAAATAAAACCGCATTAGGAGAACTCCATGTCTCGTTTTTTTAGACGTCGTAAGTTTTGTCGCTTCACAGCGGAAGGCGCAACATCTATAGATTATAAAGATATTGCAACTTTAAAAAACTATATCACTGAAAGTGGTAAAATTGTTCCTAGCCGTATCACTGGTACTGCTGCTAAATATCAACGTCAACTAACTCGTGCGATAAAACGCGCTCGTTATTTGTCATTGTTACCATACACCGACTTACATAAGTAAGCTAATAGGGGTTTGAAATGGAAGTAATTCTTCTTGATAAAATCGCCAAATTAGGCGGCCTTGGTGACAAGGTATCTGTTAAATCAGGTTATGCACGTAACTACTTATTACCACAAGGTAAAGCAGTATTTGCATCACAAGCTAACGTTGAGCACTTTGAAGCTCGTCGTGCTGAATTGGAAGCTAACTTAGCTACCGTTCTACAAGCTGCTCAAGCTCGTGCAGCGAAAGTTGTTGAGCTAGCTGAAGTTACTATCGCATCAAAATCTGGTGACGAAGGTAAATTATTCGGTTCTATTGGTACTCGTGATATCGCTGATGCGATCACTGAAGCTGGCGTTGCAGTTACAAAAGCTGAGGTACGTTTACCATTAGGTGCTATCCGCGAAACAGGTGAATTCGAAATCGCAATTCACTTACATCATGATGTTGATACTAGCATCAAAGTTGTAGTTATCGCTGAAGCATAATTTATAACTAAGTACTTCTTAGCTTATAAAACAAAATACCGCATTTTCTTAGAGACTGCGGTATTTTTTTGTCTAAATTTCTTGTGAACTGAACTCAGTTGCTTAAGTGTGTCTAAGTTGTGCCGTTAATTTATCGTAACTGGTGATAGCTGGAAAATATTTGATGTCATTAGTTGGTTTTTTACTATCCGGATTTGCAATCGCCAGTAAATGTTTAATCCCATATTGTTGAGCTGACTTAAGTATTTCTATACTATCATCAATAAATAGTGTTTTATCACAATCAAAGCCGTGTTTAGCTTGTAGACGTTGCCATAATAACTGCGACTCTTTGCTGACTCCAAATTCATGGGTAGAGTAAAGCGTATCAAAATATTGGTCTAATTGAGTGCGTTCAATCTTCAAGGACAATGCGTCAGGATGAGCATTTGTCACCATGACAATATCTTTACCACTAGCTTTTAAGGCGACTAAAAAATTTTTTGCATCGCTACGTAAGTGAATGAGGTGTTGTATTTCTCGCTTTAATGTTTTTATTGGCATGTCTGTACGTGCTGACCAATAGTCGAGACAATACCATTTGATAGTGCCTACTACTGCTAAGTAATCTACTTTAAGTTTAGCTTTAGCGGCATCAAGTGATATAGACATTTTCTCACTATAACGAAGCGGTAGGTGTTCTAGCCAAAAGTAATTATCAAAATGTAAATCTAAAATGGTACCGTCCATATCAATTAAAACGGTAGAAATTTTTGACCAATTAATATCTGTCATATTAGTCTTTCCTCAATATATATTTCAGTACAATAAATATTAGCATTTAGCTATTCCAAAAGTATTGTTTATCGTGTCATTATAGTGATATCTAATGAAAATAATTAACTAGTGTAGATAGAACTATGGCTAATAAAAATCAATTACCTATCATTACTGGTCGCAGACAAGTGGCTAAAAGCGGACTCTTTGGCATTGAACAAATTGATCTCACCTTTAATAATGGTGAACAAAGGCAATATGAACGCATGATAGGCTCTGGTCGTGGAGCCGTAATGATAGTGCCTATGATTGATGATGAGACGGTATTACTTGTACGTGAATATTGTGCAGGTACGCATAGTTATTTATTAGGGTTTCCCAAAGGGCTTATTGATGAAGGTGAGTTTGCTGAGCAAGCTGCCAATCGAGAGCTACAAGAGGAAATTGGTTATGGTAGCGAACAGTTACATCAGATGAGTGTAATGATGACGGCACCTACTTTTTTTAATGCACAAATGACTATTTTCATGGCTAAAGAGCTTTATAAGTCTGAGCTTGAAGGCGATGAGCCAGAGCCATTAGAAGTAGTATCTTGGCCAATTAAAGACTATAAAGAACTATTACAACAACCAGACTTTACCGAAGCACGCAGTATTGCAGCATTAATGTTAGTACGTGATCTTCTTAAAAATTAACGTTCGATAAATTAAAAATACCAAAGTAGGATAAAAAGGTATAACGATGAACCAAGATAAATTACTAAACATTGCTTTAGAAAGCGCCAAAAAAGCTGGCGTAGAGGTAATGAAATATTATCGTCAGGGAAACTATACTGCAGAAACTAAAGCGGATAAAAGCCCAGTAACTAGTGCTGATATCGCATCAAATGACATTTTAATGGACCAGCTTAAAACCTTGACACCAGATATACCTATTATTTCAGAAGAAGTAGGTACGGTAAAGCTAAGCGAGCGAAAAAGTTGGTCTCGCTATTGGTTACTCGATCCTATTGATGGCACGGGAGAATTCATCATTGGTAGTGGCGATTTTGCAGTAAATATTGCGTTAGTTGAAAATGGTTGGCCGACACTGGGTGTTATTCATGCGCCAGATCACTGTCTAACTTATTATGGGCAAAAAAACCTAGGTGCTTTCAAGGATAATAGTCAGACTAGTCATGCCATTCGTGTGGCCAAATATCAAGAAGAACGTCGTATTAAAGTTGCTATCAGTCGTCGTCAGCAGCTTGCACTCATGGGACAATATTTAAATGAAGACTACGACTATGATTATGTTGCTTTGGGGAGTTGTTCTTTAAAAAATTGTCTAATTGCAGAAGGTGGTGCCGATTGTTATTTACGAATAGGCGCTACAGGTGAATGGGATACGGGGGCTAGCCAATGTATTTTAGAACAAGCTGGCGGTGATATTATCGACAGTGAGTTTAACCCGCTAAGTTATAATAAACGTGAAAGCTTAGTTAATCCCGACTTTGTTAGTTTAGGCTCAAGAGATTTTACTTGGCAAAAAATAATTAAAGCACATAGAAAAGTATATGAATAACAAATAGCTAAAATATATAATTCATCCTGATTACCTTTAAGCAAGGTTAACTATTAAGCTAGCGTTAAAACGAAGTAGTTCGTTTTGAACAAGATTTGTGCTAAATTAGCACTATTCATTGAAGTGAGCTTAACCATAACTTCCCGTACTATCGTGATTAGGTAATTTTGTTTTAGTTATGTTATCAAACGTATTAAAAAAGTATATATCTCACCATCAAGCAGGGCATCGTCCTTGCTTCTTTAAAAGTATCGATCAAATCTAAATTTTTGGTAGATAGCTTATGCTGTCAGCCAAAATATCACTGTGCTATTTTTCTGACTATTTTTGCTATCTGCTGTATTTTCAGCTATTAATTTTACCTATACGCGTAATTTAAACAGCCCAAGTTATAAACTACAAATACTCAATCAACATTATTTTATTAAAACTACTCAATAGATAAGAGGAAAAACCATGACAGCGCAAGTAACCGCACTTTTTAATGATATCTGGCAACAATATCTCAGTGTGACTCCGTCAGCAAAAAAAATTCACCAATTATTAGGCAATGGCAATGATGTAATAAATGATCACGTTGCTTATCGTACTTTTAATCACCCTAAAATCAACTTAGTACAATTAGCCAAAGGGCTTTTAGCTTTAGGTTATACCGAGTGTGGTCAATACGATTTCTCAGCTAAAAAACTTGACGCAAAACATTTTGAACATACTGATAGCACTATGCCTAAAGTATTTATTAGTGAATTACGAGTCGAAGAATTCTCTAGTGAAGTGCAGGAAATAATTATAGGTTTAATTGCTCAATTACCTGACGATGTTAGTGACCGTAATGATTTTCTTTATTCAGGTCGCCTCTGGGAAATTAGTTCAAAAGACTATGATACGCTGTTAAATGTTAGTGAATATGCTGCATGGTTAGCTGCATGGGGTTACCGTGCAAACCATTTTACTGTGAGCATTAATCACTTAGCTGGTTACGAAGACATAGAAGTAGTTAACACTACGCTTAAAGAAGCAGGCTACGAACTTAATACTAATGGTGGTGAAATCAAAGGTGATAAAGTCGTTAAGTTAGAACAATCATCGACACTTGCTGATAAAGCGTCAGTTAATTTTTCCGATAAAACAAGGGAAATTCCAAGTTGTTTCTATGAGTTTGCTAAACGTTATCCTATGGCTAATGGTGAACTGTATTGCGGTTTTGTAGCGGCATCAGCTGATAAGATTTTCGATAGCACAAACGCTAAAGGCTAGAGACTTCTGTTATTAACTAGATTTTTAACAGGAGAATTAACATAGTAGTGAATTATTAAGCCAGTGCTAAAGTACTGGTTATTTTATGGGGTGTTATCTGCTCTGTGGTGTTTTTTTAAAATGCCCGCAATCACGCCTTGATCTTTTAATTTCTGTAACGTTTGGTTTAGCTGCTTCATTGTAATTGGGGCATTAGGCGATAGGACTGCTTTAAGATTGTCTTGGCTGATAGTTAAAGGTAATACTTTGAAATTATGAGTATTCTTACTTTGTTTTAATTGATAATTTATCAACATTTCAGCATCAATCAATGCATCAATTCGGTTAAGATCCAATATACTTAAGTTAATTTGCAAGTTACTAACATTGTATCGAATTAATTGCTTGTTTACAAAGTAGGGCTCTAAAGTAGGGTAGATATAACCACGAATAGTACCAATAACCATACCTTTAAAATCAGATATTTGATTATATTTTTTTTGGTTGTCAGCTCGTACAACCATAATATCCTTTTGTGTGAACAGTGTCCCACTGCAGCGCAGTTTTTTATTCGATAACCATGCAGGATTACTGAGTAAAACAAGATGAATGTCATCGTTAAGTAAGTTTCGTTCTGTTCTTTTACGTGGTATTTTTACAAAGGTAGTATTAATGCCTATTTCTGTAGCAATCTCTTTGGCAATATCTTTAATAATACCATCTTGGAGCTCTTCTCCGCTTTCTATAGTGTAAGGTGCTGCATTGTGCTCGCCATAACCAATAACTAAGGTTGTTTTATTGTCAGCGAATACAGACAAAGGTATCAACAGATAAATTAGTGAAAGTAACCTAAAGGAGAGAAATGTCATCTTCAGCATGTTTAATGTCCTCTACCTTAGG
>JBKEHN010000111.1:0-10579 GCA_046710905.1 Colwellia sp. | reverse complement strand
TTATATATAAAATAACATTATATATAAAATAACATTTTATATAAGATAAATATGAATAAATAAATACTGTAATGCATTTATTAGTACCTATACCATCAAATTTGGGGAGGAGTTACGATTAATTCTTCACTATTAAAATCATCAACGGCGATCACCCATTTACGACCAATCTCGGCAACGGTTAATAATTCAGCTTCCGCTTTTGAAATTATGTTATTGGTTAGACCTAGCTCCGCGATCTTATTTAGCTGATAAAAAGGTAACTTTTTATCTAAAGCACGACAAACTTTCTCATGAATTGATTCACAATTAATTATATCTTCAAGTACTTGCTCTAACCGACCAAAAATATTATAACCATCTCGGGTTAGATATTGTCCTTGACCTAAGCGAGTACGAGATGCACAAGGTGTTTGCAATAATTGTGCTACTTGATGGGCTAGTTCATCACTTGGCTTATTCAACCAAGTACCGAGAGGAAAAATAATAACGCGTAAAAATTTTGAAAGTACTTTATTTGGAAAGTTATTAATTAGCTCGTCAATTGCGTGTTGCATAGCGTACAGACAGTCTTCTACTGCATATTTAACAAAAGGTAGGTCTGCTGTTTTTCTGCCTTCATCGTTATAACGTTTTAATGTAGCGCTTGCTAAATACAAGTTACTTAGAATATCGCCAAGTCGGGCTGAAATACGTTCTTTTCTTTTCAAGTCAGCGCCCAATGACAACATAGAAATATCTGAGAGCATGGCTAAGTTGGCGCTAAAGCGAGTAAGTAATTGATAATACCGACAAGTCTCATCATTATATGGGCTGAGCAATAAGCGAGAGCCGGTTATAGAAAACCATAAGCTACGGCCTATGTTACTAATACTAAAACCGATATGACCAAAAAGCGCATGATCAAAATCATTCAGCGCTTGTTCATGGTCACTGTTATTTGCCGCTTCTAATTCAGCCAATACGTACGGATGGCAACGAATAGCGCCTTGACCATAAATAATCATACTTCGGGTAAGAATATTGGCACCTTCAACTGTTACGGCAATAGGCGCACCTTGATAACTTCGAGCGAGATAATTGTTTGGTCCCATGCAAATACCTTTTCCGCCATGAATGTCCATGGCATCGATTATGGATGAACGCATTTTTTCTGTCAGATGGTATTTAGCTATGGCAGAGATAACTGAAGGTTTTTCACCCAAATCGATAGCGCCGGTTGACATAGTTGTGACTGCATCCATCAAGTAGGCATTAGCACCGATACGAGCCAAAGGCTCTTCAATACCTTCCATTTTACCTATTGGCACTTTAAATTGGCGTCTTATGCGGCTATAAGCGCCGGTCGCTAAGGCGGCTGTTTTGACTCCTCCAGTACTATTTGATGGCAAGGTTATCGCTCTACCAACTGAAAGACATTCAACCAACATACGCCAACCTTGGCCTGCCATATCAGCTCCGCCAATAATAAAATCTAGCGGTACAAAGACTTCATCACCCTGGGTTGGACCGTTCAGAAAAGGAATGTTGAGTGGAAAATGTCTTTTACCAATAGTAATACCAGATAAATTTGTTGGAATAAGCGCACAAGTGATACCTAAGTCTTGTTGTTTTGAAAGAAGCTGGTCGGGATCTTGCAATTTAAAAGCTAATCCTAAAACAGTAGCGATAGGCGCCAGAGTGATATAGCGTTTATCCCAAGTAAGCTTCATACCTAAAACATCTTTGCCTTCAAATTGACCATAACAAATAATACCGTAGTCAGGAATCGAACCCGCATCAGAGCCAGCCTCTGGATTAGTAAGTGCAAAACAAGGGATCTCTTCGCCTGAAGCTAAGCGGGGTAAGTAATAGTCTTGTTGAGTTTTAGTTCCATACTCCTGCAGTAACTCTCCGGGGCCTAAAGAGTTAGGAACTCCAACCGTACTGGCAAGAACAGAGCTCACACCAGTGAGTTTTTGTAATATACGAGATTGGGCATAAGCGGAAAATTCTAAGCCACTATATTGCTTTTTAATTATGAGGGCAAAAAATTTATTTTCTTTTAAGAACTGCCATATCTCTGGAGGAAGATCAGCAATTTCATGGGTGATATGCCAATCATTTACCATCGCACAAACTTGCTCAACAGGTCCATCTAAAAATGCCTGCTCTTGAGTACTCAATCGAGGACGTGGGTAATTGTGTAGTTTTTTCCAGTCAGGATCACCCCGAAATAAGTCAGCATCGAACCATGTGGTACCAGCATCAATAGCTTCTTGCTCTGTCGACGACATTTCAGGCATTATTTTTTTAAATAGTGCTAATAAAGGCATACTAATAAACTGTTGACGAATAGTATCAATATTTAGCGGCAGTGCTATTACGGCAAAAAGTAACCATGAAACAATACCAATAATATTATATAACGAGCCAAATATCATCAGCAAGGCAAAGCTTAAGCTATAACTTGATAATGATGCTCTTGCGTAGCACATAAACCAAGTTAACAATATTGCGGTAAGTAACCAAAGAATAATATCCACAGGATTCCCTTTTAGTGTTGTTTTTATATAAAGCTAATAAAGAAAAAGTATTTGAATTTAAAATAATTTTTAGTAAATGATATACTCTATTTATAGAATAAATTGTTGATTTAGCCAAGCTCATTTTACTTTAAAGAGTATGGTTGTTTAAAGAGGTTAAGAAATGTGTGAATTGTTAGCGATGAGTGCCAATGTACCAACGGATATTTGTTTTAGTTTTAGTGGTTTAATGCAACGAGGTGGTAATACTGGACCACACAGTGATGGCTGGGGTGTTACTTTTTATGAGGGGAAGGGATGTCGTAGCTTTAAAGACCCTATGCCAAGTGCTCACTCCCCTATTGCCGAGCTTGTTACTAAGTATCCAATGAAAAGTGAAGCGGTCGTTTGTCATATTCGTCAAGCCAATTCGGGTGAAGTTTGTCTTGAAAATACTCATCCATTCGTTAGACAAATGTGGGGAAGAAACTGGACCTATGCACATAATGGTCAATTAAAAGATTTTAATAGTAAACTACCTATTGAATTTCATTTACCTATTGGCACAACCGATAGTGAACATGCTTTTTGTTGGATACTCGATCAGTTACATCTTGAGTTTGGCGCTAAGCAAGTTGAAGCGGAGTTATTGTTTGGCTTTATAGCCTCACTAGCAGTTAAATTAGATGAGCTAGGTGTTGCCAATATTATCATCACAGATGGTGAATACTTGTTCGCCTATTGCTCTAATAATTTACATTGGCTAACTCGTAGAGCCCCTTTTGGACAAGCAAGTCTTATTGATGCTGAGATGGCCGTTGACTTTCAAAAAGAAACTACCAGCAATGATGTTGTTACCGTTATTGCCACAAAACCGCTGACTGATAATGAAACATGGCATCAAATGACAGCGGGACAATGGCAGTTATTTTGCTTAGGAGAGCTTGTTGCAAGTGATCAGTCTCACAATATAAGGTAATGCGTAATCTCAAAATGTTTAATAAAAAAAGGTTAAGCGTTATTATTTAATATCATAAAAACTCCAAGCGATAAAACGGCTAATTTTGTTTCCCTGAGCCATGTTAACGACTTTTACATGTGTTGCATGAGACTTTTTTAAGCTAAGTTTTAGCTTAGACAAATGATCTTTTTTTGATACTAAGCAGGTAAACCAAAGTACTTGCTTATGATAAACCTTACTTTCTTTTATCATTTTTCTAATAAAGGCTAATTCACCACCTGGGCACCAAAGTTCTGCTTTTTGACCACCAAAATTAAGCGTCTTTTCCTGACTTTTAGAAAGCGGACTAGCTTTATTCAAATTTTTTATCTTTCGTGTAGTACCTTGAACTGCTTCAGCCAAAGAGCTATGAAATGGAGGGTTACATAGTGTTAAATGATAAAACTCACCTTCAGCTATTACACCATTAAATATATTATTATTATCAGGCTGTAGACGGCATTTGATGTTTTTATTTAATAAATTGTCAGCTGATATGATCTGATTGGCAACTTTTATCGAAATAGGATCAACGTCTGAAGCAACAAAGTACCAATCATATACTCTTTGTCCCAAAATAGGATAAATACAACTTGCTCCTGTACCTATATCTAATACTTTAATCGGCGTATTATTAGGTATTAACACTTTTGGTGTTGTTGCTAATAAGTCATGTAGGTAGTGGATATAGTCAACCCTACCAGGGATAGCAGGGCATAGATAACCATCAGGTATGTTCCAAAAAGTAACTCGATATTGGCTTTTTAATAAGGACAAGTTAAGCGCTTTAACTGCTAATGGGTTAGCAAAATCTATAGTATCTTGATCATTAAATTTGTTTTTTATAATAAAACGTGAAAATTCTGGGTGAGCTTTAACTAAAGCCGTAAAATTATAACCCTGTTTGTGGCGATTATTTTTATGCAAAGTAGGACCGTTTTATGTAATATGATGATTTTAATTAGAGTTTTCTAATTAGAGTTTTCTAATTAGAGTTTTCTAATTAGTATTTGGTTTTAGCCCGATTTTAAAATAGCCATTACTAGTAAATTGTATCGCTTGTTGGCGTTTTTTACCCAACAGAATAGGACCATCATCCATAAATAAAAAGTTTTTCCAACATTTTTGGAATGTTAGCCAGTTAGTTTCTATTACATTATCGCGCGAACTGCAGTAGTAAACTACGGTATTTTGATCCCAATCTAAATGGTTTATAATTAATTCAGGCAGTATCAGATCGTCGCTGTCCCAAAGACCCTCCCATCTACCTTGCTCTAACCAATTGTTTTTATCTGAAGGCCAATCACCTTTTTTGAAAAAATCAGGATGATCTACTTGTCGTGAAATAAAAGTGTCCCAAACGATGTTTGCTCGCTCAACACTCATGGGCTTTATTTTGACTATATCTTTATCTGCAATGGATAAACTTTTATGTTTAAAAATCCAAGCATTCTTTAAACTTTCTAACGGTAGGTAATTCATTCATATTGCTCAAAAAGGGAAACAAGTTAATTATACCCAGCAATAACTAAATAAAAAAGTGCTACATAAGGGAAGAGGTGATCAGCTGTCGATAAAAGAGTAAAATTTTTGTTAATAGCTTTACTGATAAATTATTTATTAATACTAATCAGTACTATTTTTAGCACTTTTATTAGCTATCTTATATGCATCAAATGCCGCCATTGTCCGAATATTTACAAACAAATAACTAATCGTAATAAAATTAGAGTTTTTTAAGGCGCCCTGATCAATGAATGTTTGGTAGATTACTGAAATTTCAATAGAGATTTTACCTCTAATTATACTATCCATCAGGTGTTGAGTTTTATTATGTAGTTCCTTAATAAGGCTTAATAGCAAATAAGTAGAACAGCACATAAAGGTTATAGCGATAAGATATTTTTTCAAAACTAAATGACTAACGCCAGGGAATACTAACAATGATAATAGGATCACTTTGGTTGTTTTTTTCATAGATGTGTCGCAGATGATACTTTCGAAGTATGTGCATCTTATCCCGATTAGTTAACTTAACCCAATAGAACTACAACCCTGTAACATTCATTATGTCTGTTTCAGAGTGATTAGTAATGGCAAAGTAGACAGTCACGGTAAAGTATTTTATTTATTAAAGATCCTTTAAAGATCATTCGACGGATAATAATCAAACGATTGTTCAACTTATAATATGATGTTTACTCGATTCTAATATGATATAAAGTATTGTATTTTAATATTAATATAATATAAGAAATCAATTAGTTGTGATTGTTATTAAAGTTATATCAACAGAATATTCAGTTTGATTATATATGGGTCGGGTTTAATAAAGTTAATGTTAATTTTAATTAACATTAAATTAACGCTTGTGTAATTTATGTTCAAATGATATTTTTAATTAATGCAAAGAAAATAATAATAAAAGAGGCGGTTATGCCACAATCAGCAATTCGCGAGTATGATGAGGAAGATGATAATTTGCCTACAGTAAAAGTTGAGCAACAGGCACTATCACAAGCGCAATCTGAAGATGAAGGTGCCAATTCTCTAACCGCTGAAAATGTTCAAGAAGAACCCTATTACCATTACACCGTTGATACCAAGGATCCGGATCCTTGGTTGATTTTACATAAAACTAAAATAATTATTTTAGTTTTTTTAGTTGTTGCTGGTTTGGTAGCCAATATCTTTTATAGAGATATTAAATTAAGTGAACAAACGGATGCTATAATTGCTAATCCACAACTGAATGATTTTTATTATGTTGATTTTCGGATAATTAAAGAGAATCTTCGTCCCGCTGAAAAGTTTCGTATGGCGAAAGTTCAAGATATTACTGGTGATGTAGTTACGATTAACTTTAGTAGTTATTTTTATTTACAAGAGCATGAATTAAATGAAGCCATTCGTTATGCACAGCTAAGATTTGAAAAGTTCTTCCAAGAAAAACGTCACAATTATACTGTTTCCCAATTACAAGAAATGGTAACTTCAGGTGCTATTGTATTAGCGCGTCGACCTGAAAGTAATATGCTTGATGGCAATGTTGTGGTTCCAGACTCTCATTTTCAATCAAGTTCTATTTTTATTCCAGGTAAAAAAGAAAATTTTGCAGGATTAGAATATTTAAAGTTTGCTCGAAATGGTGATAAAGCAGAGTCGGCGTTAGAGAAATTTGAAGAATCGGCTGATTTAGGTTTTGCACCAGGACAAGTAAACTTAGCTCAAATGTACCTTAACGGTACTGCAGTTAAAAAAGATTTATATGAATCACTTGTTTGGCTTAAAGAAGCATCATTAAAAGCTTATCAACCAGCTATATTAAAATATGCGATTGTTTGTCAACAAGTCAAAAGTTGTATGGTTGAAGACTTTTATCAAGAGCTTGTCAAAACAGGAGTAAACATTGAATTTACTCAACAAGCGTATGTCATGGCAACAACAAAAGCTTTTGCTAAAGCATTAGCAAAAGTAGCAGAATCGAAAAATAAAAATAAAAATTAATATTCTAATACGAATTATGATTCAAGGATTAAAATTTTTTAAATCTTTCTTATGTCAGAGAAACATATAGTAAGTACAACGCTAGTTTAAGGAATAAAAATTTCATCAAACATACTACTTGCTATTAAATGTTTATCATATAAAACGCTGCACTATAATATTTTTCGGTAAAATATAAAATAAGGCATAACCCTAATTAAGGAGTATGGCTAAAGTATAGTGGGGGAGCAGAGGTAGGATAAATTTATGTTATACAAAGATTATGATAGCTGCTTAATATGCCAGTTAGTCGCTTAAGATAAATAATCGCTCAGTTACTTTTCGAATACCCGCCTAAAAGGTGGCAGCGAGTCCAGTAACTGTTTACCATAACGTTTAGTCACTACACGTTTATCTAACAAAGTGATCACACCTTCATCCTTTTCATTTCGTAATAACCTACCACAAGCCTGTACCAATTTTTTTGATGTATCTGGGACAGATAATGTCATAAAGGGATTTCCGCCTTTTGCTGTGATATATTCAGCTTGTGCTTGTTCAACAGGAGAGGTGGGCACTGAAAATGGTAGTTTGGTTATGATTAAGTTATTGAGGTAGTCTCCAGGCAAATCTAGTCCCTCGGAGAAGCTTTGTGTACCAAAAATAATACTTGTTTTGTTATCATCACAACGTTTTTTATGCTGCTCTATTATTTTTTGGCGAGACAATTCACCTTGAACCATTATTTCAATGTCGCTGTTATCTCTTAATGCCTCGGCTACTTTATTCATTTGCCAATAGGAAGAAAACAGCACCAAGCTGGCACTGCCTTGTTCAAGGTAATGCGGTAATTTAGCTATTACTTCATCAGTAAATGCTGGATCACTGGCTTCATTATCCATGTTTGCTATAACTAGTTGGGCATTATTTTGATAATCAAAAGGGGAGTCTACTTGCTGATATTGACTACCATCATTATTTTTTAAACCAGCTTGAAAACGAAAGTGATCAAAAGTGTTTAACGCACGTAAAGTTGCTGAGCACAATACCGCTCCGTCACATTGACTCCAAAGCATATTTTCTAAGGTAAAGCCTACTTCAATAGGCGATGCGCTTAATAAGTAATCTAAACGTTTACTAGTTACCCTCTCTAACCAACGTGCCATTGGTGCGCCTTTATCGCTATCTGTCTTAGCATACATAAACCACAGTGACTGTAAATTTTCTAATCGCTGGATCATAAAACCAGCTTCCGCCAGTAATGGCTCAGCTAAATACATCTGAGTATCGCCATCTTTTACCGCTTCAATAAGTCCACTATAGAGCTTAGTTAAATTAGCTAATGATTTTTTACTCAGATTTTGTAGATCTTCAGCCCAGTTTTTTAGTGTTTGTGGAATAATACCATTTTCAAATCGATAGACTTGAGAATCATTTTGAGCTTTTTTCGCAAAAGCAGAACCTTGAGTTGATTCCTCTTCGAGAAAATAAATATTGGCATTAGCCTCAACAAATTTTAGGACATTCTGCATTTCTAATAATAAATCTTGGCAATCATCGCCCAACTTTAATGCCGGAGAAATAGCATGTCGAGACTTAATCAATGTAGCCATTTTATCGCCCGTCTCTCTGAGCTTAGTTAGCCATTCAATTGAACCTTTTAAGGTGATACTTGCACTGGAGAAGTCACGTGCTACCTTGGGTAGATGATGTGCCTCATCAATAATATAAATTGTATCCTCGGGTGAGGAGAGTATTCTTCCACCGCCTAACTCTAGATCAGCCAATAGTAAGCTGTGGTTGATCACTAATACATGGGCTTGATCCATTGTTTCACGTGCTTTGTGAAATGGACAATACGTATGTTCAGATAAGTTTTTTAGACAGCTGTGTTTATCACTTTGTACTTGCTGCCAAATATGATGAGGTAAATGTGTTTCCCATGAATCAACATCACCTAACCAGCTACCATCAAGTAAGGCCTTATGCATAGAATTTAAGGTACGCACATCTTTAGCATCAGGCTTTTCAGCAAAAGTAAAACCAGTTTGAACAGGTTCATTACCAGAGTCCGTTGTCACCGCTTGGGTTAATTTTTGACGACAGACATACCGTTGTCTGCCTTTGACTAAGGTGAAGTCAAAATCTAATCCAGCGTATTTTTTTAAAAAGGGTAGGTCTTTATCAACTAACTGCTCTTGCAATGCGACCGTAGCAGTTGAAATACACACCTTTTTATCACGCGAAAGGGCGAGAGGAATTGCTCCTAAACAATAGGCGAGTGATTTTCCGGTGCCAGTACCTGCTTCAATAGTAATTATTTTTCTATCGTTATCGTACTCACCTGCCAAGGTCTTTGCTATTTCTGCAATCAATAGGGTTTGTTGTTTACGAGGATTAAAATGTGTTAAATTCTCGCCAATGGCTTTATATGCCTGGCGAATAGCTTGTTTTAACTTATCAGATAACATTGTTACTAGTTTCCAAAAAATCGGAGATCGGTTATACTGCTGTATATATTAACAGGTTTGTACGTGTTACACGAAAAATTTAACGATAAAATGACAAATATTAAGACAACTGATATCAAGAGTGGTTTTTTACTAACACGACAAGTACAAGACACCACGAGGGGCTTGCAAATAACGTTATGGCTAAAAAGTAGCTCAGGGCCTGTTAAGCTACAAATAAACAGTGAGTTGGCTGTTTTTTTTATTGAACATCATCATTTAGGCACCGCGCACCGCATACTGATTGACCAACGAATTCCTCTTGAAAAATCCCAACCCTTATCATTAAAGACTTTTACTCAGCAAAAAGTAGCTGCACTCTATTTTTCTTCTATGCGTAGTTTTTATCGTGCCAGAGATGCCTTAAAAACTGCGCAAATAAAATGTTATGAAGATGATATTCGCGCAGACGATCGATTTTTGATGGAGCGCCATATTACCGCTGATATTACCTATGTTGGTCAGTCTAAAGACAGTCTTACAGGTAATCAGATAAATAACGTTAACAGTCATCTGAGAGGTAATATCAGTGATAATAAAATTGCTGAACCAGATAAAACTACTCAGCGTTATCAATTAGTAACGCAAGCTCAGTGTAAACGGTCTAAAAAACAAGATGATATCAGCTTAACAATGTTATCTATTGATATCGAGTGCTCCATACAAGGAGATCTTTATTCGATTGGTTTATATGCTAATAATACTAACTCTTTAGATATTAAAGAAAACTTTCAACGAGTACTGATGATTGGCGAGCCAGAACTAAATTGTGAGCCATATATACAGTGGCAAGTCGATGAAAGACAGTTGTTATTGCAGTTTATTGATGAAGTAAATTTATTTGATGCGGATATTTTTATCGGCTGGAATGTCATTGATTTTGACTTCTTTTTATTACAAAAACGCTGTGATCTGTATGGTATTAAGTTTGCCATCGGTCGTGATGGTAGTAATCCTTATTGGCGAACCAATGCTAATAATAGTGACCAACATTTTATTGAAATAGCTGGCCGTGTGGTCCTAGATGGTATCGATTTACTGAAAACAGCGACGTATAACTTTACTAGTTTTTCACTTGA
>JBKEHN010000110.1:0-10583 GCA_046710905.1 Colwellia sp. | reverse complement strand
TTTTTAACTTTTCTTTAGTGCTTTCCCTCAAAAAAGCAACACATTAGCCAAATTCTAAGGTATGATTATCCGATCTGTTACTCGCACATTAGCAGAGTCTACTTAATTAGCATTTTACAGGACATTTTGAGCTATGTTTAAAAAAATACGCGGCATGTTTTCTAACGATCTTTCAATTGATCTAGGTACCGCCAATACACTTATTTATGTAAAAGACCAAGGTATTGTTTTAAACGAGCCTTCTGTAGTTGCTATTCGTCAAGAGCGCTCTGGTGGCTCAAAAAGTGTTGCTGCTGTAGGTGTTGCTGCAAAAGCCATGTTAGGTAGAACACCGGGTAATATTGAAGCTATTCGTCCGATGAAAGATGGCGTAATTGCTAACTTTTTTGTTACTGAAAAAATGCTACAGCATTTTATTAAACAAGTGCACAGCAACAACTTCTTACGTCCTAGTCCAAGAGTTTTAGTGTGTGTTCCTTGTGGCTCTACCCAAGTTGAACGTCGTGCTATTCGTGAATCTGCTATGGGTGCGGGTGCGCGTGAAGTATATTTAATTGATGAGCCAATGGCTGCTGCAATTGGTGCCGGTATGCCAGTTTCTGAAGCGACTGGCTCTATGGTAGTTGATATCGGTGGTGGCACTACCGAAGTGGGTATTATTTCACTTAACGGTGTGGTCTATTCGTCATCAGTACGTATCGGTGGTGATAAATTTGATGAAGCTATTATCAATTATGTTCGTCGTAACTTTGGTAGCTTAATTGGTGAAGCAACAGCTGAGCGCATTAAGCATGAAATTGGTTCTGCCTACCCAGGTGATGAGTTGATTGAAATTGAAGTACGTGGTCGTAACCTTGCTGAAGGTGTTCCGCGTAGTTTTACTTTGAACAGCAACGAAATTTTAGAAGCACTGCAAGAGCCATTATCAGGTATTGTTAGCGCTATTATGGTGGCATTAGAGCAATCACCACCTGAGTTAGCGTCTGATATTTCAGAGCGCGGTATGGTATTAACTGGTGGTGGTGCTTTATTAAAAGATATTGACCGTTTGTTAATGGAAGAAACCGGTATTCCTGTTGTTGTTGCTGATGACCCATTAACCTGCGTAGCTCTTGGCGGTGGTAAAGCATTAGAGATGATTGGTGTGCATGGGGGCGATCTTTTCTCCTACGAATAAAGTTAATTTTTATTGGTAGTCATTGCGCTTAACCACACGTTAACAGTACTCATCGACTAACGTCAACTAAGTACCTCGTACTTGAGCTAAATGACGTTGAATATATTATTGATTACAAGTTACGCTGTTTTATTGTTGAACTATATCCACTTTATAGCATCATAACCTTATCCCTCAAGCTTGTAGCTTTTTATGAACCCAATTTTTAATCAAGGTATATCACCAGCGCACCGACTTATCTTGGTGCTTTGCTGTTCGGTGGTCTTGATTTTTTTCGACCATAAAATGTCGAGTTTCGAAACTGTCCGTGGCTATTTGCAAACGATGGTAAGTCCATTGCAATATATGGCTAATGCGCCAAAACAAATTATGAATTGGGCATCAACAAACGTTATTACTCGCCGACAGTTAATGAAAGAAAACCAAGACTTTCGTGAAAGTGAATTGTTTTTTCAGCAACAAGCGATGCAATTAAGTGTTGTCCGCTTAGAAAATGAAAGATTACGTTCGCTACTCTCTTCTCCTCTTCGTAATGAAATAAAAAAAATGTTCGCCGAAATACTATCTGTTGATAGTGACCCGTATTCTCATCAAGTGGTGATTAATCGTGGTGCTAATGATGGCGTGTATGAAGGACAACCAGTACTTGATGAAAAAGGTATTGTTGGCCAAATATTACATGTAGGTTCGAGTAGTTCACGCGTTATTTTAATTAGTGATATTTCTCACGCGATACCGGTTCGAATTCAACGAAACGGTTTACGACTTATTGCGTCGGGTAGTGGTAAAATTGATCGCCTTATTCATAACTTTGTTCCCCACAGTGCTGATGTTAAAGAAGGCGACTTATTAGTGACTTCTGGCTTAGGTGGTAAATATCCAGAGGGCTATCCTGTTGCTCGTGTAGTGATGGTACGTACTGATGAGTCTCACGAATTTGCTACTATTCACAGCGAGCCAGTTGCGCAAATCGATAGACTACGTTATATGTTATTACTTTCTAAAGAGCAACCTAAACATAAGTCAAAAAAGCAGACTGTTAATAGTCAACCCTTGAAGAAAACGACTACAGTTGCAGGTAAGTCATAATGTTTAGCAATAATGGTTTTATTATTTTGCTTACCTTGCTTATAGCCTTGATGGCAAGTATTACCCCAATGCCAATGGGGTTTGATGCATTTCGTCCTGACTGGGTGTTCATCACTTTAGTTTATTGGTGTTTAGCTTTACCGAGCAAGGTCAATATAATAACCGCTTGGATAATGGGTTTTATTCTCGATGTACTACTTGGCTCTGTACTGGGTGTACATGCTTGTGCAATGGCATTATCCGTTTATATTATAGTCGAAAATTTTCAAAAAATTAGAAATTTTTCTATCTGGCAGCAGGCGCTAATTATTGGTATGCTTTCAGCACAATATCATCTTGTAGTGTTTTGGCTACAACGTTTTTTAAGTGATGTTATCTTCTTACCAAATTATTTATATCCAGTGATAACTACCATTGTACTTTGGCCATGGGTATTTTTATTATTACGCCGTGTACGTCGTCATTTTAGAATTAAATAACTTTATGTAAATGCTATGTATTGAGTCATCATACAATAAATAACCAGTATGAGTAGTTCAATATTTATCCAAGGGCTAGCTATCACAGCAGTAAATAATTTTATGACCAATTCAATGGTTAACGTAACAAATACTAATGTAGAGCTAATATTAGCCTCGCAATCACCTAGACGTCGGGAATTACTGGCGCAATTAGGTTATCAATTTTCTGTTCAGGCAAGTGATATTGATGAAACAGAAGAAAAAGCAGAACAAGCCCATAACTACGTACTGCGTTTAGCAAAGCAGAAAGCCTTACATGTCCTAAATTCATTATCTACAGCAGAACAAGCCTATAGTTTTGTTTTAGGCTCAGATACCAGTGTGGTTTTTAATGGCCAAATATTAGGTAAGCCAGACAATGAAGCTGACTGTATAAAGACGTTATCTTTATTATCTAATAAGCAACATCAAGTATTAACGGCTATTGCTCTTGTCAGCAAAAACACTATAGAAGGGCAAGTGATTACTACCGACGTTGTGTTTAAGGCATTAACAAAAGCAGAAATTTTAGCTTATTGGTTAACCGGTGAGCCGCAAGATAAAGCTGGCAGTTACGGTATTCAAGGTATTGCTGGACAATTCGTTAAAAGTATCAATGGTAGTTACTCCGCTGTCGTTGGTTTACCATTATATGAAACCGCGCAGTTATTAGCTAAAGCTGGCTTTATTAGCAGTATTCATCCGAAATGATTTTTTGAAATAATTTTTTGACATAAGTTTTAAAATAAGGAATTTTATGAGTGCAGAATTATTAATAAATGTGACTCCTAGTGAAACACGTGTTGCTTTAATTGAAAATGGTTCATTGCAAGAAGTGCATATTGAACGGCAAGGTAAACGTGGCATTGTTGGTAATGTTTATTTAGGAAAAATCATTCGTGTACTACCAGGTATGCAAGCTGCCTTTGTCGATATTAATCTAGATAAGGCGGCTTTTTTACATGCGTCAGATATCAATAGCAAACTCATCTTAAAAGAAGAAACCGATCAAGTACCTGATATTCGCTCCTTAGTACATGAAGGTCAACATATCATGGTACAAGTGGTAAAAGATCCACTTGGTTCAAAAGGAGCACGTTTAACCACAGATATTACTATTGCCTCACGTTACTTGGTACTGATGCCTAATTCACCGCATGCCGGTGTTTCATTACGTATAGAAAGTGCCAAGGAACGAGATAGATTAAAAGATATTGTTAGTCCTTACTGCGATGAGCATCAAGGTTTTATTGTACGTACTGCGGGTGAAGGTGCAGGGGAATTAGAGCTGCAGCATGATGCAGAATTTTTACGTAGAGTTTGGCAAAAAGTATTAACGCGCAAGCAACGTAAGCAAACTAATTTACCTCTGTATCAAGATTTATCGCTATCTTTTAGGGTTTTACGAGACTTTGTGGGTATAAACCTTGAGCGTATTCGTGTTGATTCTAACTTAACCTTTAAGGACTTAGTTGAATTTACCCAAGAGTTTGTACCTGAGTTAACGCTATTAATAGAATATTACCCTGGTGAGCTGCCTATTTTTGACTTGTTCTCAGTAGAGCGTGAAATACAGCGTGCATTACATCGTAAAATTGAATTAAAGTCGGGAGGTTACTTGATAATAGATCAAACCGAAGCCATGACGACTATCGATATTAATACTGGTGCTTTTGTTGGGCATCGTAACTTAGAAGATACCATATTTAGTACCAATATCGAGGCGACTCAGGTTATTGCCAGACAACTTAGGTTACGAAATCTAGGTGGTATTATTATTGTTGATTTTATTGATATGCATAATGAAGATCACAAACGACGGGTATTGCACAGTCTAAATACAGCAATGAGTAAAGATAAGGTCAAATACAGTCTCCATGGCTTTTCTGCCCTTGGCTTGGTCGAAATGACACGTCAACGCACCCGTGAAAGTTTAGAGCATGTTTTGTGTGGCGAATGTCCACTTTGTACTGGTCGTGGGCATTTAAAAACAGTTGAGACTATTTGCTTTGAAATATTAAGAGAAATAGTACGGGTAAATCGTGCTCATGACGCAGATAAGTTCACTGTTTATGCTTCAAATGCAGTGAGTGAATTCATAGTAAATGATGAATACCATAATTTAGCTGAAGTTGAAGTTTTTATTGGTAAGTTGATTAAAGTACAAGCCGAACCCATGTATAATCAGGAACAATTTGATGTTGTTATGATGTAAAACATATTTTATTGAATTTATTCTCTACTCAGAGTCTTTTAATTTTCGCTGAGTAGTAAATAACGTAACTAGTTTAGGCATTGACATCAAAATAAATATAGGAAACGCTACGTTTTAATGAGTATTGTAAGCACTTCTAGCCGCTGGCTAAACCGCCTATATAAAACTGTTGCTATTTTACTGGTGCTGTTAGCGGTTTTGATCAGTGCTTTGCGTTTATTTTTACCTTACGTTCACCACTACCAACTTCCCCTGCAAAATTACTTAAACGAACAATTCCAAGCAAATATTTCTATTGGCAAGTTAAGTATGACTTGGCAAAGCTCTGGCCCTATTCTGATCATTGCTGATGTGCAGGTATTTGAAACAGCAAGTGCGTCAGTATTTATTAAACAACTAGAACTTCAAGTAGACTTTTGGAGCACTATCTCACAACAAAGTCTTATCTCGAAAAATCTTATTCTTTCAGGTGCGATAGCCGACTTTTCTGAAAAATTGTGGTTGGGTAAGGCAGATAATGATGGTTCAGGTGCAGCTAACAAAGATACTGATGCCGATGATATTAGCGTTATTAGCGACCTATTTTTAAACCGTATAACACGCTTTTCTATTCGAGATAGTCAAATCACGGTGCGTAATAAGTTGATCACGCGCAGCGTAAGGTTAAACCAATTACGTTGGTTAAATACCGGTGAGCGCCATCAAGCAGAAGGTAGTGTGGTACTCAATGGCTTAAGCTCAAATAACTTGCAGTTGAAACTAGACTTGCACGGATATAAAGGCAGTATGCTTACCGGGAAAATGTACCTACAAGCCAACCAGATCGATATAACACCTTGGTTAGATGATGTTTTAGTACTTGAAGATGATAAAACCAGTACAGATATCAATTTTTCTGCATGGTTACGTATCAATAGTAGTGAGATTGATCGTTTACAAATTAATTTTTCTGATAGCACTATGCATTGGCAAGTTGAAGATAAAAAACAGCAATTAACCTTAGACCAAGGACAATTATTATTGGTAAAGGGTAAAACTGAGCGTAGCTTCAACTTATATACCACGCCGTTATCATTACAGTTTAACGACCAGAAACCGCAGCAATTTAGCGGTATGTTAGCTAAAAAAGACAAGGATTTCTCCTTATACTTATCTGACATTGACCTTGCTATGCTGGCGCAACTTACGCCTTTGCTCGTAGCAAAAACAGCAACACGCAATTTGCTGTCTGAGATGACTTTAACTGGAAAAATTGAAGATCTCTATATTCGTAATCAAAATAATGAATTACAAATATTAACTAATTTTTCTTCCTTTAGTAATAGTTATAGCCATGGTGTACCCGGTCTAGAAAATGTCTCTGGAAACCTTAGTTATGTAAACAATTACCTATCGGTAGATTTTAGTGCTGAACAAGGTCATTTAGATTTTGATAAGTTGTTTGTGCAAGCTTTCCCCTATCAAAGCCTTTCAGGACAGCTAAATGCAGTCTTTGATGACAAAGGCTGGGCATTAACGGTTGAAACAGTAGATTTTCTATCAGAAGAAATTAATTTATCGGCGCAAGTTAAAGTGGAAGCGCTAATTGATAGTGAAGTCAACTTAGCCTTACTAGCTAATGTTACCAATGGCAATGCAGGTCTAGTAGGTCGTTACTTACCTTTACCCATTATGAGCGATAATTTAGTTAGTTACTTAAATACTGCGGTTGTTTCAGGTCGAGTTGAAAATGCACAAATATTAATTAATGGCCCAATCAGTCGTTTTCCGTTTACTGATGGTAGTGGTATCTTTGTCGTTGATGCCGAGTTGAGTCAGTCAGAATTTAAATTTGTTGAAAATTGGCCGGCGATTACTGATTTCGTCGCCAACTTAAACTTTACTAATAATTCAATGTTAATAACAGGTCGAGGCGGCGAATTAACCGGATTAGATATAAGCGGCGTCCGCGCAGGTATTGCTGATTTAGCCCATGGTCAAATTTTAACGGTAGACGCACAGATAAAGCCAACACAAGCTCGTTATATTGGTGACTTGATGAATCAAAGCCCGTTCAAAGAGAGTGTTGGCAGTGTATTAGAACAGTTAAAGATTAATGGCGAAGTAAGTGGAGATTTTAATTTAAACCTGCCACTTAATAATAATGAGCAAGCTTTAGCAAGTGGCACCATTAACTTTGATAATAATCAAGTGGCATTGCAAACACCTAAAATGGATTTTAGTGACGTGTATGGTGAGTTAAGCTTTAACAATGATAAAATCAGTACTAAAAATTTAACGTTAAAGTGGCAAGGGTTACCGATTTCACTCGATATTAGTGGTATAGATAAAGTCGATTATTATCATACTGATATCAATTTAACAGGACTTTGGCTGGAGTCAGAGTGGTTAGCTCATATCCCACAAAAATTAAAGCGATACACTACAGGAGAGTTACCTTGGCAAGGCAATCTTTCTTTGTATCAGCATCACCAAGGTGGTTTTTCATATAACGCAAGCTTTGACTCTGACTTAACTAATACCCAGTTATTATTACCAGCGCCTTATGAACATAATCATGAACAAAAAAAGTACTTATCATTACAAGCTAATGGTGATGACTCACAGTCTAAAGTTGTATTAAATTATGGTGATAAAATGCACTTTTCTGGATTATTAGAGCACCAAAGGACCACCTTTACCTATGCTAATTTAATGCTTGGTGAAGGTACTATGGCTTTGCCAAATGATGGTTTTCATATCACTACTAAGCTTGAGCAGCTTGATTTTTCACTGTGGCAACCATTAATCAGTAATATTCTTGATAGTATTAATCAACCTTCGATTAATCAGCTTTTAAGTAATCAACTATTAACAAGTAGTGCAGAGCAAGACAACTTGTCGCCATTTTTAGCCAAGCCTAAGCGGATTAGGGGTTCAATTGGTCAGTTCAATATATTTGGACAGGAACTGACTAATGTTTCGTTTAATTTGTTAGATAAGCCAGAATGGTGGCTATTACAACTTAATGCGAAAGAAACGCGTAGCCAAATAAAAATTTATCCTGATTGGTTAGCGCAAGGCTTAGATATTAATGCGGAATTTTTAAAGCTAACATCAAATAAAAAAGAGCTAGAAGTGAAATCACCATTAGCCACTCAGCAATCAAATAAAGCTGAAAATGATAGTATTTTTGATCATATCCCGCCAATGACCTTTCATTGTGATAGTTGTACGATTGACTTGTTAGATCTAGGGGAAGTTGATGTACAAGTTAAGCGTGTTGATTATCAGACCATAGAATTTACTGACTTCACCGCTAAGCGTAATAAAACAGAATTAAGCCTCTCGGGTCGTTGGCTTCATAATGAGCAAGAATCAACCACTTCGTTAGCTGGAAAGTTATCTATTGATGATATAGAAACAGAATTGAAAGCACTCTCCTTTGGCTCAGGTATTAAGGATAGTGGTGGTGAACTTGAATTCAATCTCAATTGGAGCGGTGGATTACATGATTTTGCTGTTGCTCATTTAAATGGTGATTTTAATGCTAGATTAGATGACGGCTATTTGGCTGATGTACCTGATGCAGCAAGAATTCTTTCTGTACTTAGCTTACAATCATTAGTACGTAAGTTAACCCTTGATTTTCGTGATGTTTTTAGTAAGGGTATGTTTTATAGTTATATCAAAGGAGAATATCAGCTAAATCAAGGATTAATGACAACACAAAAGACTGAGATGAAGGGCACCGCAGGTAACTTGTTTATGACAGGTCACACCAACTTGGTAACGGGTGAGCTCGATTATGATATGTCATATAGCCCTAATATATCGTCAAATTTACCTGTGATAGCTTGGATAGTTACGTCTTTAAACCCAGTAACATTTTTAGCTGGGGTTGCTATTGACCAAGTCATTAAATCACAGGTAGTTTACGAGCTTAATTTTGAACTAACAGGTACTATTGAAAATCCTGAGTTTAAGGAAGTGGATAGAAAAAGTAAAAGTATTAGTATCGACAGTACGCAACCTATAGAGGATACCAAACAAGAAGAGCTTTCTGTTGAGACGCCTTAATAAAAAAGTACCTTGATTATGATTCGGTAAGCTTTTCTGGAACGAGCATTTTCAAGTCGAGCGGGTATAATAATAGTAACAGGTCAAGAAGGCGTTCATGATAAATAGTAGCGAAACTTGGTGTCATTCAATGATCACTAATCCTTCTGGCGAAATTGAACAAAGTATTGATACCGGTATATACGTCAAAGCATGCCTTTGAACTCGCTGCTGAATAAATAAAGCAGTAATTTGATTATAATTAAAGAACATAGAAGTAGAGCTTAGACCTAATGAATATAGTTGAAAAATCCTTATTAAGTGATAGTCATATTGATGAAGAAATGTTGTCAAAAACCCTAAAAAGTATGATGGGTCGACAAGTTGATTATGCAGATTTATATTTTCAAGCGAGCCAGCATGAAACTTGGGTTTTAGAAGATGGCATTGTCAAAGAAGGTTCTTACAACATTGAACGCGGTGTTGGCGTTAGAGCTATCTCTGGCGAAAAAACGGGCTTTGCTTACTCGGATGATATTACACCTGAGGCACTTCAGCAGGCGGCAGATGCGGCAAAGGGTATTGCAGATAGCGGTACTGGTGCAACAGTGAAAGCGTTTAGCCGTCAATCGCCGATTCAGGTTTATCAATCAGTTGAACCACTAGGTAGTTTAACGCAAGAGCAGAAAATTGATTTATTACATCAAATTGAAGCACATGCACGCCAAGTTGATAGCCGTGTGAAACAGGTTATTGCAAGTATATCAGGTGTTTATGAAACTATTTTAGTGAGTGCTAGTGATGGTACTTTTGGTACAGATATCCGTCCATTAGTTCGCTTGAACTGTTCAGTACTCGTCGAAGAAAATGGCAAACGAGAACGCGCAAGTGCGGGTGGTGGTGCTCGTAACGATTACAGTTATTTCTTTGCAATTGAAGCCGGAGATAACAAACCGCGATATCTCGCTTATGCTGAAGAATCAGTTAGACAAGCATTAGTTAATTTAGTCGCTATTGAAGCCCCAGCCGGTACTTATCCTGTGGTATTAGGTGCAGGTTGGCCAGGTGTTTTACTACATGAAGCGGTAGGACATGGTTTAGAGGGCGACTTTAACCGTAAAGGCTCGTCAGCATTTTCCGGTAAAGTCGGTCAACAAGTTACTTCTAAGCTTTGTACCATTGTTGATGATGGTACATTAGCCAATCGTCGTGGTTCAATATCTATTGATGACGAAGGTACGCCAGGACAATATAATGTATTGATCGAAAAGGGTATATTAAAAGGTTACATGCAAGATAAGCATAACGCTGGCTTAATGGGTGTGAAGCCAACGGGTAATGGTAGACGTGAATCGTATGCGCATTTACCTATGCCACGAATGACTAATACCTATATGTTAGCAGGCGAATCTAGTCCTGAAGATATTATTAAGTCAGTCAAAAAAGGTATTTATGCACCAAACTTTGCTGGTGGACAAGTAGATATTACCTCGGGTAAATTTGTTTTTACTAGTTCAGAAGCGTATTTAATTGAAGACGGTAAAATAACCTCACCAGTGAAAGG